>NZ_JBEOOQ010000032.1:0-57424 GCF_040309305.1 Pseudoalteromonas sp. RB2-MNA-CIBAN-0110
ATTTTTCGAGTCAACACTTAGTTTTAAACTTTCTTTTTGGAAGATTTAAAACCGAAGTTTTATTTAACTCTCTGAGTTGTTCGTGCCTCGCTATGCGTTGGCGTTTCCCGTCTCAGTGGGGTCGCATTATAGGGAGATCATATTTTTACGCAAGCACTTTTTTAAAGAAAAAGTAAAAAAAGATACTGTTCGGTTAGTATCTGAACTAAACCCCCTAAAACTGATAGTTTTGTAACCAAACAGTGCACTGTATGGTACAAAAATCACCTTGCTGATACACTCAAAGCTAATAACTATTATCTAAAAGGTACTAACTATGGCAATTCGTTCTTATAAAGGTGTTACTCCTTCATTTAATTCGTCTGTTTATATTGATGAGTCATCGGTTTTGGTTGGTAACATTACTTTAGGTGATAATAGTAGTGTGTGGCCGTTAGTAGCTGCACGTGGTGATGTTAACTATATACGTATTGGTGAGCGTACAAATATACAAGATGGCAGTGTATTGCATTTATCTCGCGCAACTAAAAGCAATCCTGATGGTTACCCACTTATTATAGGTGACGATGTAACTGTTGGTCATAAGGTAATGCTGCACGGATGTGTATTAGGAAACCGTATACTTGTAGGTATGGGCGCTATTATTATGGATAACGTGGTTGTTGAAGACGATGTTATTATTGGCGGCGGCTCTTTGGTACCACCAAATAAGCGTTTGGAGTCTGGTTACTTATATGTAGGGAGTCCGGCTAAGCAAGCCCGCCCTCTTACAGAGCAAGAACTTGCCTTCTTAAAAATATCTGCCGATAACTATGTATCACTTAAAGACGAATACTTAGCTGAAATCGCTAACTTAAGTTAATAAGCTTACTTCAATTTGGCCTGCCGAGTTATAGCTCTCTTCTTCGATAAGCTCCTCGGCACGTTCTTCGTAATCAAAACGATACTTTTCAAAATATTCTGTTGCGTGACTTTCGTCTGTTAATTTAAGTGTATTTACTTCTATTATACATTCCACCAGCATGCCACTAACTTGTGCAAAAAAAACTAACTGATGATCGGGCTCTCTAAACTCTAGCCTATCTATAAACTGTATTGCTTGATTCATTTAAGCATTCCTTGTTTGAGCGCATCAACTACGGGAAGTATTTTTGGCATTTTGTTACGCCATACATAATATGCTTGAGCAGCTTGACCAACTAACATTCCACTGCCATCTAAAAGCTTAGCGTTAATATTATGCTGTGCAACCCAATTCATAAAAATGGTATTTTGCAGTGAATAAAACATGTCATAAGCGACTTCACAGTTAGTTATGTGTTTTTCATCAAGAGCAGGAAGCTCATTATTCATACTGCTAGATGTAGAGTTTATAATTAGTGAGTAATCGCTTACTGGTAAATCATCAAAGCCAAAGCCAGATACTGGTCCATATTGAGTAAACAGCTCTGCGAGTTCTTTGGCTTTTTGTGCTGTGCGATTAACTATTATTATTTCCTGAGGGTTATGCTCTAACAAAGGTAAAATAACCCCTCGAGCAGCACCGCCCGCACCTATGATTAAAATGCGTTTATTAGTTATGGCTACTTCATTAGCGAGTAAATCATTTACAAAGCCCACACCATCGGTGTTATCACCGAGTAATGTGCCATCATCTCGTTTTTTTAATGTATTAACAGCCCCTACAATTTTAGCTAATGCCGTAAGCTCATCAGCCATTGCATAGGCTTGCTCTTTAAATGGCATTGTAACGTTAGCACCAACACCACCTTGCTCAAAAAAAGACAATACTGTTTTTTCAAAGTTATCGATAGGTGCTAATATTGCGCGATAGTCGATTTGCTCACCCAGTGATACAGCAAATTGTTTATGTATCGCGGGGGATTTTGAATGTTTAATTGGATTTCCAAAAACCGCATATTTGTCCATTTTAAAGCAACCTCTTCGCAGCTATATACTGCCTATTAACGATGATAAGTAATATGATTAAACGACTTTTTTCTAAATCTAAGCCAGCTCCCGAGCAACAGGCTCCTACTCCTGAAAAAACACCGTATGAAATAATAGGTGGAGAGAAAGGGGCGCGTGCTATCTCCAATCGATTCTACGACATAATGGAGTCAGATGAATACGCTAAACCGTTATATGATATGCATCCTCTGCCATTAGATCGAATTCGCCAAGTATTTTTTGAATTTTTATCTGGTTGGTTAGGCGGGCCAAACCTATTTACTGAAAAACATGGCCAGCCAATGCTACGTAAAAGACATATGCCTTTTACTGTAGATAAAGCATTGCGCGATCAATGGATGTACTGCATGAATAAAACGCTGGATATAGAAATAGACAATCCGTTGTTACGTGAAGGATTAAAGCAATCATTCTCTCAACTAGCAACGCACATGATCAATCAGCATTAAATTTGTATTTAGCCACAATGCAAAAAGGCGCTAATTAGCGCCTTTTTGATTACTGTGTAATTGTTATAATTGCCATTCTCTGGCTATCAGCTCACTTGGTTTACTAGTTAGCCACTCTTGCGGGCGTAAGTAATACTGATATAGGTTAGCTTCTGGGCTACTTGGCTCTGGTTTATAGTTATATTCCCAGCGTGCAAGTGGTGGCATAGACATTAATATAGACTCAGTGCGCCCGCCACTTTGTAATCCAAATAAAGTACCTCTGTCCCATACTAGATTAAACTCTACATAACGTCCGCGACGATAAAGCTGAAAATCACGTTGTTGCTCTGTGTATTCATCATTTTTACGACGTTCAATAATAGGTATATAAGCATCTAAAAAGCCGTTACCAACCGATTGCATAAACGCAAAGCTCTTTTCAAAACCAAGTTCGTTTAAATCGTCAAAGAACAAACCGCCCACTCCGCGAGTCTCATCTCTGTGCTTTAAATAAAAGTACTCGTCGCACCATGTTTTATATTTTGGATAAACTTCGCTGCCAAATGGCGCACAAATGTCGTGAGCAACTTGATGCCAGTGTTGTACATCCTCTAATACTGGGTAAAAAGGAGTGAGATCAAACCCGCCACCAAACCACCATATTGGCTCTTCGCCTTCTTTTTCGGCTATAAAAAAGCGCACATTGGCATGACTTGTTGGTACGTGAGGGTTTTTAGGATGAATAACTAACGACACACCACATGCATGAAAGCTGCGTCCTGCAAGCTCTGGTCTGTGTGCTGTTGCAGAACCTGGCATTGAAGCGCCAAATACATGAGAGTAATTAACTCCGCCTTGCTCTATTACAGTACCATTAGTGGTTACGCGTGTGCGACCACCACCGCCTTCAGTTCGCTGCCAGTTATCTTCTATAAATTTAGCACTGCCATCTGCAGCCTCCAAACCTTGGCAAATAGTGTCTTGCAAAGCCATAAAGTATGCTTTTACTTGATCTAATAATTCGCTTTGCATTTTAACCTCTAAATATTTTGCCCGTCATGGCGTCTTTTATTGTGCTTGGTTGAGTATTGCCACCTAATGGCTCATCAACGTAAAAGCCAACTTGTTCTGCAAATTGTGCTTTAGCTTGCTCAATGCTAATAACAGTTTCTTGTCCTGTTAAGTTTGCACTGGTTGATACTAGTGGCTTACCAAACTCTTGGCACAAACGCTTTACTGTTGGATGATTTGTTACTCTTACGGCTATAGTATCAAACTGCCCTGTTAGCCATTTTGGCGTGTCTTTAGATGCAGGCATAACCCATGTAATTGCTGCTGGCCAACTCGAAAAAATATCGGCTCGTTTATCCATTGGTATTTTTGCATCATCTACGTATTTTAATAATTGCCCGTAGTTATCAGCAATTAAAATAAGCCCTTTTTCAACCGGGCGCTGCTTAATTGCTAATAGCTTTTCAACGGCTTGTTGATTATCTGGATCGCAGCCTAAACCAAATACTGCTTCTGTTGGATATAAAATAACTTCGCCTTGCGTTAAACACGTTATTGCAGTGGGCATATTTGGAAGGTCTGACAAAATAGTCTCCAGAAATAATTAAATGTTAGTCAGTTGGGGCTAGTTTATGCATGCAACTTTTTTGTGGGCATTGCAATAGTGTGCTATTAGCCATTTTTCTTTCGATAACTATTGGCCATTTACACTCAGGGCAAGGTTGTTCAATTGGTTTGTTATTTAGTGTGTATTTACAACTAGGATAACAATCACAAGAATAAAATACTTTACCAAACTTATTACTACGCGCTACTAAATTACCTTTTTTGCATTTAGGGCAACTCGGTAATACTTCTTCATTTTGTTTTTCTTCATTTTCATTAGCAATATAATGGCACTGCGGATAACCCGTACACCCAATAAACATGCCGTAGCGACCATTTTTAACCACCAGCGGTTTGCTACACTCAGGGCATGCTGAATCTTCAAGAACTTTAATTTCGTTACTATCGTGATGTGCCAATGGTCTAATAAAATCGCATTCGGGGTAACTTGCGCATCCTAAAAAAGGGCCTGATTTACTATTGCGGATCACTAACTCTGAACCACACTGTGGGCATATCTCGTATTCTTTTTCGAGGGCGTGCTTGTTCGCCGAGAAAAGCGAATGGTCGATTTTACTCATGGTGATCCTAATAGGTTGGTGAATTTTCGCCTAATATACCCAAACCACTTAAAGATACAAGCAATGCCGTGCTTATCCGTTTAAGTAATTTGAGTACAATTAAGATAATTATCTCTAATGAAGAAGTTCGCTGGGTTCATCAAAAATCAAATCTTCCATTTGCTCATATGCCTCTTCAGAGCCAGGAACATTAAACAAAATCATAAGTACAATCCATTTTAAATCTTCTAGGCTTATGGTTGGTTTATCTAGTGAGGCTAAACAGTCCATTACCATCTCACGAGTTACATTGTTAATTACGCCTATTTGCTCAATAAACATTAAAAAGCCACGACACTCAGCACTGAGCCTTTGGCATTCACTATCGGTAAATATACGCACCGCATCTTTAGGGTTAGTAATAAGATAAGGAGACTCGTCACTGTGTTGTAAATCGGCGAGTTGCTCTAACCAATCGAGTGCTTTAAATATCTCAGGCTTATTAAAGCCCGCCCGCAGTAGCTCATCGGTTAATTCATTTTGCTCTGCAAATATATCCGCTTCGCTATGAATGTAATTTTCAAAAAGATATAAAAGAATATCAAACATATTACCTTCCTGCGCTTAACTTAATATAACCATCTAACACTCGCTCAATCTGATCGTCTAATTCTAAATCGAGCAACCTAGCGAGCACTTTGTCTATTGGCCACTGTGCGCGACGTACAATGTCGTCTACGCTGGTTACTTCAAAGCCAATACTATTTAAAACCTCGCATTGAGAATTTGCCTGAATAGGCTGCTCTTTGTTACATACATTATTGTCGTAAGTAAAACTCACCTCATCAAGAATGTCAGCCACGTTTTCTACCAGCTTAGCACCTTGCTTTATTAAAAAGTGACTTGCCTGCGCTAACGGGTTTTTAATAGAACCCGGTACTGCAAATACCTCTTTATTTTGTTCAAGCGCATAGCGTACTGTAATTAACGAACCACTTTTAATTTCAGCCTCAACAATAAGCACTCCCAACGATAACCCAGAAATAATACGATTTCGGCGCGGAAAGTTATGCGCATGAGCAGCTGCCCCTGGTAAAAACTCACTCACCAACAGGCCGCTTTCTAAAACTTGGTCTGTTAATAGTTTATGGCGTTTAGGATAGTAAATATCAACCCCAGTACCAAGCACCGCTATGGTTTTACCCGTACCAGCAAGAGAGCCCTTATGTGCTGCTCCATCTATTCCCCGTGCCATACCTGAGGTAACTGTAATACCCGCTAAAGTTAACTCGTATGCAAATTCTGATGCTATTTCAAGCCCGGTAGGTGTGGCATTACGACTCCCTACAATTGCAATTTGTGGAGTAGATAATAACGAGACATCTCCCCTACAAAATAGTAATAAAGGCGCACTGGCAATCTGTCGGAGATCTTCTGGATAAAGCGCATCAAAAATACAGACAACGGTAATGCCCTGCTGCGCAATTAGTTGCTCATAATGGCTGACTTGTTGCCAATTGGTGTTGAGTAAATTACTCGCTTGATTAGCGGTTAATCCAAGCTGTAAAAGCTTGTCATGAGATAAGTCGAATAACGACCCAAGGGAATAGTTTGTAGATAGTGCTAAAAGGGTTTTGATACCCAACCCTTTACACATATAAAAGGCAAGCCAGTGGGCTAGCTTGCCAGATGACTGATCCATGCTCTCTCCTAGAGCACCGACTCGCTACTTCTTAATGAATAACTGCAATATCTCCAATGCGAATTGGGTGCTGGTTTTTAGTTATTAATGCATAACTTATTTTGTCATACACTTTAAAGACAATTAGCTCACCAACTTTTTCTTTAGGCATAGTCCACGTTGTGCTCTCTTCGTCAGACTCACCACCAAATAATTGGCTCACATCAGATAAAAGCTTCTCGTATTTACTAGAATCTTCTGGATAACGAGGGCCACGAGGACCATCAATAACCGTTGGCGATTGACGCTCTAGATCTAATACATGACCCGCTTCTATGTTTTGTTCACTGCCTAAGTTTAGCACTACAACATCCATTGTGCTGAATTCTCTAACTTGTCGTGGGGAAGCAATAATATTCCCTGTTACAGGCTCAGAAGGACGGTGAATATTAAAGTACGCAGGAAGCATTTGACCTTCCATTGCCGGCATTAAAAAATCGCCTTGCTGAATTTCTCGTTTAACAGATTCAACACGTAATGACGAAGGCACGCCATTGTGTTCATCACCCGCTCTAAACGCACGTGCGATACCCACGTAAGATGCACGCGTTGCTAACACTTCACCGGTTAAATCGGTGTAAGGGTCACCTTTATGGTAAATGGCATATGCTTTATGTACTTGTAAGTCGCCTTTAACATATAAAATATGGCCTAACGTTTGTGTTTTAGTATTTTCGTTAGCACCTAAAATATAAGGTTTGCCTTTAATATCGTCACTGTTCATTGCTTGCTCGTAACTGATATACGGTTTGATCATTTCAAGCGGCAAAGTAGTAATAGCATTACGCCCTTTTGGTGTAATACGACCCTGAGGAGATAGCTTTCTATATCCTTTATTAATCACTAAACGTGGGTTTCCATCTGCATCGTATATCAGCGCTAATGCATCACCGGGGTAAATTAGGTGCGGGTTGTCAATTTGTGGATTCATTTGCCAAAGTTCAGGCCATAGCCAAGGCTCATCTAAATAGATGCCAGAAATATCCCAAAGTGTATCGCCTTTTTTTACAACATACTGTTTTGGTGCATCTTTTTTTATTTTAAGCACGTCAGCAATTGCGGGAAACGCAGCACTTAACGTAAGCATGATTGCAAGTAATGGAGATTTCATTGAGCTTCCTTGTATTGTTTTTTCATTATTATTGCCCAAAACCTGTTAAAGGTGAACGCGAATGGCTAAAATAAGAGCATACAATACCCTAAATTAAGCACAAGTGAAAAAGGTAACTATGGCTAGGTTAGAAGTTTTAAGATTTCCAGATGAACGTTTACGTACTATAGCAAAAGATGTTGCACAAGTTGACGACACAGTACGCCAAATTGTAAAAGACATGCTAGAGACAATGTACGATGAAAATGGCATTGGACTTGCGGCCACGCAAGTAGATATTCATCAACGAATCGTTGTTATTGATGTATCAGAAGAGCGCGACGAGCCACTGGTATTAATTAATCCACAAATCATTAAAAAAGACGGCTCTACCGTTAGCGAAGAAGGCTGTTTATCAGTACCTAACTCGTATGCAAAAGTAGACCGCGCTGAAACAGTAACAGTCGCTGCACTTAACGAAAACGGTGAAGAGTTTGTACTAGATGCAGATGAATTACTGGCTATTTGTATTCAACACGAACTAGATCACCTTCAAGGTAAGCTGTTCATTGATTACTTATCTCCATTAAAGCGCCAACGTATTCGTAAAAAGCTTGAAAAAGAAGCTAAATTTGCAGATTAGTAATAAGTACCTTAGGAAAACTCAGTGACTCAACCATTACGCATTATATTTGCCGGTACGCCGGACTTTGCAGCACGTCATTTACAAGCGCTGATACAAAGCGAACACCAAATAGTGGGTGTATATAGCCAGCCAGATCGCCCTGCAGGTCGTGGTAAAAAATTAAAAGCCAGTGAAGTGAAAGCGCTAGCGCTTGAGCACAACTTACCGGTTTTTCAGCCACAGTCATTAAAAAATGATGAAGCACTAGCAGAGCTAACAAGCTTAAATGCCGACATTATGATTGTTGTAGCGTATGGCTTAATCTTACCTAAAGCTATATTAGAAGCCCCACGTTTGGGTTGTTTAAATGTGCATGGCTCTATATTACCGCGCTGGCGCGGCGCTGCACCTATTCAACGCGCAATTTGGGCAGGTGATGAACAAACCGGCGTAACAATAATGCAAATGGATGAAGGGCTAGATACCGGCGATATGCTACATATAAGTCGCTGTCCTATTAGCACGACAGAAACTAGCGCTAGTTTATATACAAAGCTTGCTGAGCTAGGTCCAGACGCGTTAATTGAAACCATTAATAAATTAGCTAATGGCGAGATCACCCCTGAACCTCAAAATGATGAACTTGCTAACTACGCTAAAAAGCTTTCTAAAGAGGAAGCTAATATCGATTGGTCAATGAGTGCACTGCAAATTGAGCGAAACATTCGCTCTTTTAATCCATGGCCAGTGTGCTTTACTCAAATGGGTGGGCAAACAGTAAAGATTTATCAAGCGCAGGTTGTGCTGCA
The DNA here is from genome assembly GCF_040309305.1 of Pseudoalteromonas sp. RB2-MNA-CIBAN-0110. Lineage (NCBI taxonomy): Bacteria > Pseudomonadati > Pseudomonadota > Gammaproteobacteria > Alteromonadales > Pseudoalteromonadaceae > Pseudoalteromonas > Pseudoalteromonas sp. RB2-MNA-CIBAN-0110. Next base: position 8,845 of record NZ_JBEOOQ010000032.1, read on the forward strand.
ATCAGGTGATCCTGGGCAAATTTTATCAAGCGATAAGAATGGCGTAGTAGTGGCGTGTGGCGAACACGCTTTATGTATTACGCAATTACAGCCGCAAGGTAAAAAACCAATGGCAATTAACGACTTTTTAAATGGTCGTAGTGACTGGGTTACCCCTGGCACAATATTAGGCGAAAACAATGAGTAATGTTCCAAACGTACGAGCGCTGGCCGCTGAAACTTTATATAACGTAGTTGATAAAGGCGCATCGCTTAATCAAGAACTTCCATTTGCAAGCCAAGGCTTGCCGCCTAAAGATAAAGCGTTGCTACAGCAAATTTGTTATGGCGTTTTACGCTACTTACCGAGCCTTGAAAATTACTGCCAACACTTAGTAGAGCAGCCATTAAAAGGTAAACGTAGAATATTTCAGTTTTTATTATATGTAGGTATTTATCAACTGCAGCATATGCGCGTACCACCACATGCTGCAATTTCAGAAACTGTAAACGCACTGGCTCAACTACGCGCTTTAGGATTAAAAGGGCTGATAAACGCCATTTTACGTAGTTTTCAGCGCCAACAAGCAGAGCTTGAAGAAAAAGCGAAGCTTATTCCGGTATGTTTATACAACCATCCAAATTGGTTTATTAAACAGGTGCAAACAGCCTACCCAGATAGCTGGGAAGCACTACTTGAAGAAAACCAGCAACAAGCACCTATGTGGCTTCGTGTAAACCAAGCACAATTTAGCACGCAAGAATACAGCGAAATGCTTAGCGCTAACGATATTGAACACACCTTAAACCCTGATTTTATTGATGGGATTAAACTTGCCAAACCACGTGATGTATTTTCGTTGCCTGAGTTTGATACAGGTGCATGTTCAGTACAAGATGCTGCAGCACAACTTGCAGCTCGCTTTTTAGAACCTAAAGCAGATGACTATATTTTAGATGCCTGTGCCGCCCCTGGCGGAAAAACATGTCATATATTAGAGCTTGCTGATGCTGATGTACTTGCACTTGATAGCGACTCAACTCGCCTTGAACGTGTTAAGCAAAACTTAACTCGTATTGGCTTAGGTGCAGACCTACAATGCGGCGATGCATCGCAACCACATACCTGGTGGGATGAAAAATTATTTGATCGTATTTTGCTTGATGTGCCTTGTTCGGCCACTGGTGTAATTCGCCGTCACCCTGATATAAAATGGTTACGTCGCGCATCAGATATCGAAAACTTATCTAAGTTACAAAACGATATTCTTGATAGCATTTGGCCACTGTTAAAACCAGGTGGCACATTGGTATATGCTACGTGTTCGGTTCTTCCACAAGAAAACCAACAGCAAGTTGCTAAGTTTTTAGCTAATAACGATGATGTAGAACATATACCTCTACACGAAAATGATACCGTAACAACTCCAGGTTTGCAGTTACTGCCCGGTGAAAGTGATGGATTTTATTACGCTAAGCTAGTTAAAAAAGCCTAATAGCCGTACACTAAATAGTTAGCCATTTATGAAACATTAAATGGCTATTTTTTTAATTAAATTATGATCAATACCACGGGTAAATAATGAAAATAATTATACTCGGTGCCGGGCAAGTTGGTGCTACGCTTGCTGAAAACTTAGTTGGCGAACAAAACGAAATTACCGTTGTTGATATAGACGGTAACCGATTACGTGAACTTCAAGATAAGTACGACTTACAAGGGGTTATGGGCCACAGTGCACATCCTGATGTATTACGCCGTGCAGGCGCTGAAGATGCCGATATGATTATAGCGGTAACCAGTTCAGATGAAGTGAACATGGTTGCATGCCAAGTGGCGTACAGTATTTTTAAAACGCCCACAAAAATTGCCCGTATTCGCTCGGAGCAATATTTAAAATACCGCGAAAAACTATTTCAAAACGATGATTTACCAATCGATCATTACATTGCTCCCGAAGCACTGGTCACTAAGTATATTCGCCGTTTAATTGACTACCCTGGTGCTTTGCAAGTATTGCAGTTTGCCGATGGTATGCTGTCGTTAGTGGCCGTAAAAGCTTACTATGGGGGTTTATTAGTAGGTTATGCGTTATCTGCACTTAAAGAACATATTCCTAATGTAGAAACTCGTGTTGCCGCTATTTATCGTCAAGGTAAAGCAATCAAACCACTGGGTACCACCGTTATTGAAGCCGATGACGAAGTATTCTTTATTGCCGCTACAAAACATATACGCGCAGTAATGAACGAGCTACAAAAACTTGAGCGTTCGTACAAAAAAATTATGATAGCTGGTGGCGGTAACATTGGGGCAGGCCTTGCCCGCTCACTTGAAAAAAACCACACCGTTAAACTAATTGAACGCAGTAAAGAACGTGCCGAGCAACTCTCAGAAATGCTCGATAACACGGTCGTTTTTTGTGGTGACGCATCTGATCAAGAACTGCTCTCAGAAGAGCATATTGAACAAGTCGATGTATTTATTGCCGTAACCAACGACGATGAAGCAAACATTATGTCGGCCATGCTTGCAAAACGTATGGGCGCACAAAAAACCATGGTACTTATTCAACGTGGAGCTTACGTTGATTTGGTACAAGGCGGCGAAATAGATATTGCCATATCGCCACAACAAGCAACTATATCAGCGTTATTAACGCACGTACGCCGTGGTGATATTGTTAACGTGTATTCACTGCGTAAAGGCGCAGCAGAAGCCATTGAAGCGGTTGCTCATGGTGATGAAAACACATCTAAAGTGGTTGGGCGCGCGATTGCCGACATAAAACTTCCTGCAGGTACAACCATTGGGGCAATAGTACGTAATGACGATGTGTTGATAGCTCACGATGATACAATTATTATGTCGGGCGATCATGTCATCATGTTTTTAATCGACAAAAAACACATTACCGTTGTAGAAAAACTATTCCAAGTAAGTGCTATATTCCTTTAACTAGTTACTCTAATTAGTTAATTTAATACACAAAAAAGCCGCTGACTAAGGCGGCTTTAATGGAGTATGCTTAAATATTGATTACTGTACTTTTGAAAACTCTTCTTTAGAGATTTCACCATTACCATCAGTATCCAAATCATCAAAAATCTTTACAAGCTGAGGGTTAACCTTTGCTTCTTCCATTGTAATAGCACCGTTACCATCTGCATCAAAAGAGGCAAAATCTACTGCGGCATATGCTGCTGATGAAGATGCTAAAACGATAACTGCAAGTGTTGTATTTAATGTTTTCATAATAATATTCCTAGTAATATGGGAAGTCCTTTTCAAAGATCCCTGACTGTGAAAAATGTTTAATCTGAAAAGATTAATTAGTAATTAGTAATTAGTAATTAGTAATTAGTAATTAGTAATTAGCGAATTCTTCTTTAGAAAGCTCGCCGCTACCGTCGGTATCTAGCTCAATAAATTCAGCCATTAAATCTGTATCGACTGCCGCTTCGCTTGGGCTAATTGTGCCGCTACCATCGATATCAAGGCTGTCAAAATCTGATGCTGCAAATGCAGCGGAAGAAGATGCTAGTACTATAAGTGCTAATGCTTTATTTAAATGTTTCATAACTTAATCCTTCAATGTTCTATCAAAAAAATTGCTTCGTTTAACTTAAAACGTAATTTTCCACTTCCTTGTTATCCTCTTTCGTAAGCTCCCTTGCCTACTTAGGTGTCTTTGGCAACTCAGGATAAATACTTTTTAATTAAGCTTCTGAAAATTCTTCTTTTGATAACTCACCATTTTGGTCAGTATCAAGCTCAGAAAACATGCTCATTAGCTTTGCATCTACTGATGCTTCTGCTTGGCTAATTGTGCCACTGCCGTCTACATCCAGTGTGTCAAAATCTGTTGCAGCAAAAGCGGCCGAAGAAGATGCAATAGCGATAAGTGCTAAAGTTTTATTAATGCTTTTCATAATATGTATCCTTCAAATTTATGTGTGTGCGATTAAGTATTTCACTTTGAATCACGATTTCGTTCAGTACACTTAGACTATTACAACTTAGATGCCAACATTTAAAAGCTATTAATTTTCAATAAGTTAAATATATAACGTATAACAAGAAGGCGTTTTTAGAATAATTATTGTTGCCCTTTAGCAACACGTTTTAAAGGGTCTACATTAAAACCATTAAAAACATATAGTTATGTTTATATAAAAAGATACATTTTTAAATGTATGGTTTTAAAAGGAGGGATTTAAAAGAATAATTGAGATAAATTTTAACGAGGAAGCTTTAATAACAAAAAATAAGCTGTAAAAAATAATACGTAATCATTTGTTTTATTTAAATAATAATTTTAATTATGAAAGAGAAAAAAACATTTTATAAATACTGACGTAAAATGCCTTTTTGTTGCAAATAAGCGAAAACCTATTTATTCAACGGTAGGCTCAAGCGCAGAAGGGTCTATAAAATGCTCTTTCATAAAGGCTTTCATTTCATCCTCGCTTGCTAGTAGCTTAATTCCACAGTGCACACCTGCGGCATGCTCTTTAACACTGCAAATTTCACCTTCAAAATCTTTATCACTGCTATTAAGTACGACAGTGCATTGCATATCTTTAATACTTTCAACTTGCTGATCGCCTCTAATATCAAACATTACACCAGTGAGTGAAATGTCTTTAATAAGGCCTTCAAGTACCCTATCGTCACTTAGTTTTAGCTTTGCAGGTAATAAGGTAGGTATGCGTGTTTGTGAGCGTAGCGCAAATAACTGCACTTGCTTTGGAAAGTTTATAAACACGAGTTTAGCGGGATGAGAGGCTACCGACATAATTTGCTGGCGAAACGCAATAACTTGCCCACCACTACCTTCAATAAGCGCTCTTACAACAACCATTACGCCATCACGTAAATAGTCACTCGCCGCAGGTAAACGCTTTGCATTGGGATAATTTAAAATAATAAACTGTTTATCGAGTAAACCAACTAATTCAGTTTTAACACGCTTACTGCTTGTAGGTGTTAATATTTCTAGGTCGACTAAGCTGCCTACACTTATATGCTTTAGCTTTTCTAAATTTGTTGGCATATCCCTTTCCCAATAGTTCGTAATTTAAAACTTAAGCCACTCGTTTATCCACGCCAAAAAGTAGGCGTAAATAACACTAATAAAGTAAATATTTCTAAACGACCAAACACCATTGCAATGGTAAGCAACCATTTAGCACCATCGGTTATAGCGCCATAATGCGATGCTACATCTCCCAGACCTGGACCTAAGTTATTTAAACAAGCCGCAGTGGCTGAGAACGCAGTTATGTTATCCATACCCGTGCCCATAAGCGCTAACATAATAATAATAAACACCAACGCATATGCAGAGAAAAATCCCCACACGGCTTCTACTACTTTGTCTGGCAACGCCTTTCGACCCAGCTTGATTGAATATATAGCCCGTGGGTGCACCAAACGATTAAGCTCACGCACACCCTGCAAGTACAGTAAGAACACGCGCACTACTTTCATACCACCACCAGTAGAGCCTGCACAGCCACCAATAAAGCTCGAAAATATAAGTAAAATAGGTAAAAACAAAGGCCATGTTGAAAAGTTATCAGTAGCAAAGCCTGCTGTTGTACTCATAGAAACAGCCTGAAATAACGCCTGATCGAGGGTTTCATCGCCATTAGCAAATATTTCGTTAGAGGAAAGTACGGTAAAACAAATAACCACCAGCGCTAATTGAATACACAAAAACACCTTAAACTCAGGGTCTCGAATATAAACTTGTATGTTACGACTGGCCACTGCGGCGTAATGCAGGGAGAAGTTAACAGCGGCAATAATTAAAAAGAACACACAAATAAAGTTAATTACAGGGCTGTCAAAGTGCCCCATAGAAGCATCATAAGTAGAAAAACCACCTATCGCGACCGTTGAGAATGCATGACATATCGCATCAAACCACTCCATCCCGGCTGCCCAATAAGCCAGCATACAAGCAATAGTCAGTGACACATAAATATACCAAAGGTGCTTTGCTGTATCGGCAATTCGCGGGGTCATTTTGGAATCTTTTACAGGCCCAGGTATTTCAGCGCGATATAACTGCATACCACCAACACCTAGCATGGGGAGTATAGCGACAGCGAGTACGATTATACCCATACCGCCAAACCACTGGAGTTGCTGGCGATAAAACAACACCGACTTAGGTAAGTACTCAATACCGGTAAGTACTGTAGCGCCGGTGGTTGTTAAGCCAGAGAATGCTTCAAACACCGCATCGGCGAGCGATAAATTAGGTTCTTGTAAAAATATAAGCGGCAAGGACGCAAACGCCCCAAGTACCAGCCAAAACAAAACAACAATTAAAAAGCCTTCACGTGCTTTTAAGTCACCGTTTTCATGGCGGTTTGGGTAATAAGCCATCATGCCAATAACAACACTAAAGATAAATGCTAAAACAAAAGGAACACCACCACCGTCTTTATATATTAAAGACACCAGTGCCGGAGGCACCATGGTAATACTAAACAGCGCAACAAGTTGGCCAAGAATTTTTATGATGGTACGAAATTGCATTTAGCTTGTCGCTTTTATTATTAGTAAATTCAGGCTGAGTAGTATCAACCAAATTAAATAGGCTCAGTATGCATTACATGCAATTTGTGTAGGTTATTACTCTTTAATAGTTAACTCAACTGCGCCGTGACTTAAATCAAAAATATCTTTGATTGCTTGCTGAGCTTCGCGGCTATCTATTGTAATCACCCATTCAATATTAGCAGTAAATTGCTTATCAATATTAAGCACTTGATACTTTGTTTTTAATAACTGCTCAATCGCACCTTGCATGCTGTACTCACTACTCCCTGTAATTTCAACACTGGGAACTTTAAGTACCGTTTGCAATTTTACTAGTGCATTATTTAATGAGCCACCATAAGCACGTACTAACCCGCCCGTGCCTAATTTTATGCCGCCAAAGTAACGTGTAACAACAGCTGTGATTTCGCCAAGGCCTGAACCCACCAGCACATTTAACATAGGTTTTCCTGCAGTGCCATTTGGTTCACCATCGTCCGAAAAACCATAAACATGGCTGCCACCGGGGTTGCCTGCCACATGTGCCCAGCAGTTATGACGCGCATCGCTATACTTTTCTTCAATGCTTTTAATAAATGCTTTAGCTGAATTTAAATCGGGGGTATGTGCAATGTGAACTATAAACGTACTTTTTTTAATTTCTTCTTGATGAAAAACGTCAGTAGCGGGATATTTATATTCAGACATATTTTAAACTTGTAAAAAGGGGGCCAAAAGGCCCCTTTAAATAATGTACGTATTTTAACGTGTATAAACTAATTAGTGTTAACTAGAATTAATCGAGCGCTAAATCTCGTGTCATGTTCTCTAAGCTATCTTCGTGAACAATAATGTTATCTTCAATACGAATACCGCCAAATGGTTTAAATGACTCAACCTTTTCCCAATTAATAAATTGCTTATTATCGGTTTGCGCTAAATCACCAAGCAGTGAATCAATAAAATATAAGCCTGGCTCAATGGTAAACACTTGGTTTTTTTCAATCAGGCGAGTACAACGCAAAAATGGATGACCTTCAGGCGATGGTTGATGTGCGCCCTTTTCGTCACTCATAAAACCGCCCATATCATGCACTTGTAAACCAAGATGATGCCCTAGCCCATGTGGGAAGAAAGTAGAGGTAATTTTACGCTCAACAATTTCCTCAGCGGGTAGGTTAACAATTTTAAAGTCACTGAGTATTTGTGCGATACGGTTATGACATTCAACATGTAAATCACCATAAAGCATACCCGGCTTTAAACCTTTACCTAGTTCTATTTGTTGAACTGTCATAGCTTGTACAAGCTCAGCAAACTCACCCTGCTTTTTAAAATCATACGTACGAGTAATATCAGCAGCATAACCATTAAAGTTTGCACCAGCATCAATTAAAAATGAGTTATGAGTGTGTGGCGCTTTTGGATCAAAGTGCGTGTAGTGCAAAATAGCGCAGTTTTCGTTAAGCGCAACAATGTTGCCGTACGGCATTTCATTTTCGCTTTGACGTGTTGCCATTAAGTACGCTTGCTGAATATCGAACTCGCTACCACCATTAAAGAATGTGTCGCGTGCAGCTTTATGCCCATCTACTGCAATGCGGTTAGCGTTGCGTAAACATTCAAGTTCGTACTGCGTTTTATAAGCGCGGTGGTAATGAAAATAGTTAAGTACAGGCTCAGGGTTCATAATACTAAAACCAAGTGCTTGCGCTACTTCAATATATTCGCCCATGTAAGCGTATTTAGCTTTGTCGTATGGTAATAACTTTTCAACTTGATCAGGCTGAAGTAATAGCTCTATATCAAAGTACTCAGCCCAAAAGTCGCGAGGCTCGTCTGGTACTTTATGCCAAAAATCTACTGGACGATAAAATATTAGTTTTGGTTTGTCGCTGCCATTTACCACAATCCAGCAATGAGGATTATCAATAACCGGTAACCACGCTTTAAACTGTGGATTAACTTTAAATGGATAATACATATCATCTAAAAACTGGCGCTTAGCTTGGCCTGAATGAATTACTAATCCTTCTAACCCTTCGCTATTACAAATTGTACGAGTACGCTGTTGCAGTGTTGCAATATGTTCGGCGTATAAAACGGCTAATTTATCCATTGTTAATCCATCTGTTAAATTTAACTTGCTTTGAGTCTACCACTTATACGCTGGGCGCTCAAAAAAGGGGATATCTAAACGCATTAAATATCCCCCTACTTTAAACTTATATTTACTAACCGCCCATTTTCATATCTAGTAGCGGCGCTAATACATTACCTTCTCGGCCCATTCTTGTATGGTAAACCTGCCTGTACGCAAATACATTTTTTACGTAATCGCGGGTTTCGCGATACGGAATAAGCTCTACCCATAACTCAGCCGGAATAGCGTCATCAGGTAACCAACGCTTTATACGGTGATAACCCGCATTATAAGAAGCTGTTGCCAGCACCTCATTGCCATGGTTTTTCTTTTTTAAGTACTGTAAGTAACTAGTACCTAACCTAATATTTGTTTTAGGTTGATATAAACGACTACTTGTCACACTGCCTTTATTTACATACTCAGCAGTACTAGGTAATAACTGCATTAAACCACGTGCATTAGCATGCGAGCGTGCATCTGGCGCAAAAGAGCTTTCGCGCCTTGCAATAGCAATACTCCAGGCAACATCTATCTTGCTACGTTTACTGTAGCGCTCAAAAACATCTTGAAACGCAAACGGAAAACGTTGCTCTACGTTATCCCACGCTTTAATTTTTGCTAAAGTAAAAATAGTACTGTCGTGCCAACCTAAATCGGTAGATAGTTGTGATGCTGCTAGCTTTTCTTCATTGCTAGACGTATCCGTTAAATAATTCCACTCACGGCGCGCCGACGTAAAGCGCTCAATATCATAAAGTGCTTTTGCACGCTTAAAGCCAGGTGCATTACTTACTTTATCTACAAGCACCTTATCGACTGCTAAAGGTTGATTATTTAAATCAACGGGCAAACCTAAACGTGCTGCTGCTAAAAAGCCGTAATAATCACGATTAGCCGCTACTTTTTTCCAAATATCGTCTGCTTTTTGTTGCTCGCCACGTTTAGCATAGCTATAAGCTAACCAATATTGCTGGCCAAGGCTTAAATCCTCTTTTCCTGTAAAAAACGCAGCAATCCCTTCCCAATCTTGGGTTTTGAGCATATTGCCCAGTTGCCATTGAATAAGCTTGCTGTCTAGTCGCTCTTTCGGCACTTTATTTAGCCAAAAGCTCGCTTGCTTATGCCCGCTTGAAGCAAGTGACAACGCAAAGGTGTAATACACGTCAGCTTTATCTTCATCACTATACTTAAATATTTTTTCTAGTTTTTCCCATGCTTTTAAAGCAAGCTCTTTATCGCGCCAAACCAAACGTTTAACACCATAAATTGCTATTTGGCCTTCTTTAGCCGACTTATTTTTATATCGATATAATCCAGCTGCCGTGCTTGGATCTTTTCGCACTTTTAAGTATAAATCAGCTAAGTAACGCTCCTTACTTGGCAGTAAAGTTTTTAAGTAAGGCAATAAGCTTTGCGTCCCGCCTTGTGCAGCAAGTGTTACACGCTTCCAAACCGTTTCTTCTTTCATGTAGCCTTTTTTACGCCACGTAGAAAACAAACTATCACAGCCATTAGGTTGCGATTTACCAACGGCCCATAAGTCGGTCACCTGATTTAGAATCGCCTTTTCAGGCGCGCCCAAGTCGAGCTGAAAATCTAAATAAGTACAGGTAAGCCCAGTATTAGAAGTTTCACGGTAGTTGCGTATATACGCCGCTTTTTCATTGTTCTCTTTTAAATACTCCAACCACGCTTTGCGCACAGGCCACTCAAGCGGTGTATGCTGATATATATTTAAATAGTCTTCTATCTCTGCCTGATGCTTAATACTCGGGTGACGTTGCCAATATGTTTTTTCAACATACGGTTTTAACGGATGATTTAGGTTACTAACCGCTTGTTTAAAGTCTTGGTAACTTCCGTACCTTACTTTTTTTTCGGCATCTAAAAAGGCATCGTTATCGATACTTGCCTCGGCAGAGTGAAGAGGGAAAATGAATGCAGCTGCCGCAACACTTAGTAAATATTTTTTCATAATGTCCTTTAATAAAAATTAAAGTAGTGAATAAAAACTTTTCAACCACCTTAGCACCAAACCAGCTATATTTTAACCAGTCGATTGTAACCGAGTTAAATTTTTCGTTGCATTTTTAATTTAAAGCAAGCACACTGATTGAAATGCAAACTCATCGTACCAGTCTTAGTTCGTCAACTAGGGAGAATAATAATGTTATATAAAAGCGATTCCTTTGAAGTTAGCTTCCTAAAGGAAAACATCGCCGAGTTTAAGTTTTGTGTTGCAGGTTCTGTAAACACATTATCTCAAAAAACTCTTTCAGATTGCGCAGCAGCATTAAAAGAATTAGCTGCCAATACTGATATCAAAGGCATGATTTTTACCAGTGATAAAGACCACTTTATTATTGGTGCCGATATCTTCGAATTTTTACCTACATTTACTAAACCTGAAGAAGAATTAGTAGTGTGGATCAAAAACGCAACCGACGTTTTTGATGCAATCGAAGATTTACCATTCCCAACTCTAAGCGCTATAAACGGTATGGCACTTGGCGGTGGTTGTGAGTGGGCACTTGCTACCGATTATCGTGTGGCAAGCGAAACAGCTAAAATGGGCTTACCAGAAGTTAAACTTGGCATAATGCCTGGTTTTGGTGGCACAGTGCGCTTACCACGTATCATTGGCGCCGATAACGCGATGATGTGGATTACCTCAGGCGCAGAAAACCGCGCAGCAGATGCCCTTAAAGTAGGTGCGTTTGACGCGGTAGTTAGTGCTGACAAACTTTTAGAGTCAAGTGTATCAACACTTGAGCTAGCGATTTCTGGCAAGCTAGATTGGCAAGCAAAACGTAACGTAAAACTACAGCCACTTAAATTAAACCGTGTTGAGCAAGGCATGAGCTTTGCTATGGCAGAAGGTATGGTAATGGGTAAAACCAAAGGCCACTATCCTGCACCGGTTATGGCTGTACGTACTATTAAAGCAGCGGCAAACTGTACTCGCGATGAAGCAATGGCAATCGAAAACGCTAACTTTGCTAAATTAGCACGTACACCTGAAGCAGCTGCACAGACAGGTATATTCCTAGCTGACCAATACATTAAAGGTAAAGCACGTAAATTTGCTAAACAAAGCGATGTAGAAATTAAACAAGCCGCTGTATTAGGTGCTGGTATTATGGGTGGCGGTATTGCATACCAGTCTGCTTATAAAGGCACACCTATTATAATGAAAGACATCCAACAAGATGCGCTTGATTTAGGTATGGGTGAAGCGTCTAAGTTATTAGGTGCAAAAGTTAAGCGTGGCCACATGCCAATGGAAAAAATGTTGGCAACACTTAGCAAAATTAAACCAACACTTAACGCGTCAGACCTACAAAGTGCCAACATCATTGTTGAAGCCGTTGTAGAAAACCCTAAAGTTAAGCAAGCAGTACTCGCTGATCTTGAAAAGACCATGCCAGAAGGCACTGTACTTACTTCAAACACATCAACTATTTGTATTGATTTACTAGCACAAGCGCTAGATAAGCCAGAAAACTTCTGTGGTATGCACTTTTTCAACCCTGTGCCAAAAATGCCATTAGTAGAAATTATCCGTGGCGCAAAAACCTCAGATAAAACGATTAATGCAGTAGTTGATTACGCGCTTAAATTAGGTAAATCGCCAATTGTTGTTAACGATTGTCCAGGCTTTTTTGTAAACCGTGTTTTATTCCCTTACTTTGCAGGTTTTAGCAAATTAGTGGTTGAAGGCGCTAACTTTGCAAAAGTAGATAAAGTAATGGAAAACGTATTTGGCTGGCCTATGGGTCCGGCTTACTTACTTGATGTTGTAGGTATTGATACAGCATTCCATTGTACTGGCGTAATGGCTGACGGTTTCCCTGAGCGTATGGCGCGTGCTGATAAAGATCCAGTGACTATTTTTGCCAACGAAAAACGTTTTGGTCAAAAGAACAAAGCCGGTTTTTACAAATACGAAACAGATCGTCGCGGTCGTCTTAAAAAGTCTCATGACGAGACAGCAGTTGAGCTACTAAGCCCAATTACAGACGCACCAAAAGAATTTGATAAACAAGAAATCATCGACCGTTGTATGATTCCAATGATCAACGAAGTGCTACTGTGTTTGCAAGAAGGCATTATTGCCTCGCCGCAAGAAGCAGATATGGCATTAGTTTACGGTGTTGGTTTCCCTCCATTTAGAGGCGGCGCGTTCCGTTACTTAGATCAAACTGGTTTAGCTAACTTTGTTGCAGCAGCAGACAAATACGCTCACCTAGGTGCGATTTACCAAGTATCTGAGCAAACTCGCAAGTGGGCCGAAGAAGGTCGTGTTTTCTATAAGGTGGAAGGTTAATATCATGAATAATCCAGTAATTGTAGATTGTATCCGCACACCAATGGGTCGCTCTAAAAGTGGTGTATTCAAACATAAACGTGCTGAAGACTTAAGCGCACATTTAATGAAAGGCTTACTTGATCGCAACCCAGCAGTTGATCCAGCATCAATTGACGATATTTATTGGGGTTGTGTACAGCAAACATTAGAGCAAGGCTTTAACGTAGCACGTAACGCAGCATTACTTGCCGGTATCCCACACAGCGTACCTGCTGTAACGGTTAATCGTTTATGTGGATCGTCAATGCAAGCATTGCATGACGCTGCACGCGCAATAATGACAGGCGCTGGCGACACTTACCTAATTGGTGGTGTTGAGCACATGGGTCACGTACCTATGACTCACGGCAACGACTTTCACCCAGGCCTTGCAACAACAATTGCACAAGCATCGGGCTCAATGGGTTTAACAGCAGAATACCTTGCAACGCTTCATGGCATTAGCCGTGAGCAACAAGATGAATTTGCTTACCGTTCACATCAACGTGCACAAGCGGCAACTGTTGAAGGCCGTTTCCGTCGCGAAATTTTAGCAATGGAAGGTCACGCAGCAGATGGTTCGCTTATATTAGTTGAAGACGACGAAGTAATTCGCCCAGAAACAACAGTAGAAGGCCTATCAAAACTTCGCCCTGTATTTAATCCTGCATCGGGTACGGTAACAGCCGGTACGTCTTCTGCACTTTCTGACGGCGCATCTGCAATGTTAGTAATGAGCGAAGAAAAAGCAAAAGAACTTGGCTTACCAATTCGTGCGCGTATTAAAGCAATGGCAGTCGCTGGTTGCGATCCATCAATTATGGGTTACGGCCCAGTACCAGCAAGTAAAAAAGCACTTGCTCAAGCCGGTATTACAATTGATGACTTAGGCGTAGTAGAGCTTAACGAAGCCTTTGCAGCACAATCATTACCTGTAATGAAAGATTTAGGGTTAATGGATGTTGTTGACGAAAAAGTGAATTTAAATGGCGGCGCAATCGCACTTGGTCACCCACTGGGTTGTTCGGGTTCGCGTATTAGCACATCGCTTATTCACTTAATGGAAGACAAAAATGTACGATACGGTTTAGCAACTATGTGTATTGGTTTAGGCCAAGGCATTGCCACTGTATTTGAACGTGTTCAAGACTAATTAGTTTTAAACATGTAAAACCATCTTGGTGATTAAAAAGGCGGACTGATTTTATTCAGTTCGCCTTTTTTATTAGCTTTAATTAAGTGAAAATTATCAGCTATAACACCAGTATGTAGTACTACGGAATTATGTGATCGGGCGTATTATTAAATAACGTGTTTTGCAGCAATAAAGTTTCAAATAAAATGGGCATATTAAGATAAGTAAAATAGTTAAATTACACTTAAAATTGCGTTAAACTGCCAAACTTATTAATTGCTATACCTAAGCACTCGCGTACGCAGCAATCACTTTAATTAAACAGGTCAATTTATTATGAGCTTTGATAATCCCGATCACCAATTAGATGCCATAGGCCTTCGCTGCCCAGAGCCAGTAATGATGGTACGTGCTGCAATTCGTAAAATGAATGATGGTGAAACGTTATTAATAACTGCTGATGACCCATCAACAACTCGCGACATTCCGAGCTTTTGTACGTTTATGGATCACACGCTGGTGGCTAAAGATGCAGAAGAAGCACCGTACAGGTATGTGGTTAAGAAAGGGCTTTAAAATAACGTAGGTTGGGTTGAGTTTTACGAAACCCAACGTATTTAATAACCACCAAAATAGTTTTATTCGCCACACATGTTGGGTTTCGTTTCACTCTACCCAACCTACGAAATCCCCTTGGTGTTAATGCTGAATAAACACTACAACGTCCTTGTCACAAATCCATTAATTCACTCGGGCAGCTTTAAAAATACAGCTATCACTTCTTCGTTATCGTCACTTGTGGCTTGTCGTAGTCACTGTAATCAATACTTACTATGTATGTGCCTTTTATTGCTGGTGTGAAACTAAAGTAGTTATAAATAGTATTACAGTCTGCGATAGCTGGTTGGCCGAGTGTTAGGCTTTGCCCTGCTGGTTGTGCATCGCTGTAACCACAGTTGTAGCCTTCACTAAAATCGGCATCAGCTATTTTAAATTCGTACACTTTACCAGGCGTCGAAAATTTAACTTGTGCTTGATAAAGCGCTGGACCAACTGGCGCAAACTGATACTGGGGTTCTGCATCCCACAATGTAAAGTCGCCACGTAAGTAAATTGTGCGGTCAAGCTCTTGCTGAGGCAATACATCGTTAATCGAAATTTGGCTTGTACAGGCAGTAAGTAAACCAGCAATTGCTAAGGTTAAAATTCGTTTCATAGAAATCATCAATGGGGTTTCCTTTGCATACAGTGAAAACTAAAAAGCCAGCAAAACGCTGGCTTTTAAAATTGTTAATCGGTGTTATTTTTGTAAAACAGAAATATCTGCAATACCTAAAAACAATCCGCTTAACTGGCTTAGCAGCGCAAGACGATTTTGCTTAACAGCTTCATCGTCGGCCATAACCATTACGTTGTCAAAAAAGTTATCAACACTTTCGCGAATACCTGCCAATTGGCTTAATGCTTCTTGGTAGTTTCCATCTGCGTAAAGTGGTGCAAGGTCAGTGGCAAATTTTGCTACTTGTGATGCTAATACTTTTTCAGCGTCGTCGCTTAATAAGCTCTCATCAACACTACCTTGGCTGGTAATGTCGTTTTTAGCCAGAATGTTACCTACACGCTTATTAGCTGCTGCAAGCGCTTCTGCTGCGTCTAATGTACGGAAGTGGCTTACTGCTTTAACACGGCGGTCAAAATCAACTGGTTTAGTCGGACGACGTGCAAGCACTGCTTGAATTACGTCTACTTCAATACCTTCGTCTTGATACCACGCACGGAAGCGCCCTAGCATAAATTCAAATACGTCAGTTGATACATTTAAGTTAGTTAACTTGTCGCCAAACAATGTTTGCGATTTAGCTACTAGGTCTAAAATATCAAGTGGTAGTTCTTTTTCTACCATAATGCGAAGTGCACCAATAGCAGCACGACGAAGAGCAAATGGGTCTTTGTCACCTTTAGGTGCTTGGCCTATACCAAAAATACCCACCAGCGTATCAAACTTATCAGCAATCGCTACTGCACAGCTAATTAAGTTTGTAGGTAAGTTGTCGCCTGCAAAGCGTGGCATGTACTGCTCGTTTTGCGCTAAGGCTACATCTTCGGCTTCACCATCGTGGCGAGCGTAATGCATTCCCATTACACCTTGAACGTCGGTAAATTCCATTACCATTTCAGTCATTAGGTCAGTTTTACTTAATAAGCCTGCACGCTGTGCTAGTACTTTATCAGCACCTAATTGCTCAGCAATATAACCTGCAAGCTCACTAATGCGCTGAGACTTATCTTTAAGCGTACCAAGTTGCTTTTGGAACAATACGCTATCAAGCGATTCTAATCGGCTTTCTAGAGTTTTCTTTTTATCTGTTTCAAAGAAGAACTGTGCATCGGCTAAACGCGGGCGCACTACTTTTTCGTTACCAGAAATAACCACACTTGGATCTTTACTTTCTATGTTAGATACAAACAGAAACTTATTTAAAAGTTTGCCGTTTTGATCTAATAACGGGAAATATTTTTGATCGTCTTTCATGGTGTAAATTAACGCTTCGGCTGGTACATCTAAAAATGCTTCTTCAAATGTTGCCGTTAAAGTAACTGGCCACTCTACAAGTGATGTTACTTCTTCAAGTAAATCTTCATCCATTGCAACAACAGCATTAACTGCTTTTGCAGCCTCTTCTATTTGCGTACGAATTTGTGCTTTACGTTGTTCGTAATCAGCAATAACGTAAGCAGACTTAAGTACGTCAAAAACGTCGTCTGCATGGTTTATGCTAATTTTTTCTGGGTGATGAAAACGATGGCCTTGAAGCTGGTTAGTTATTTGCTTACCAAGAATTTCGCCTTCAAGTAGCTCATCACCAAACAAAATAGTTACTGTATGCACAGGGCGAATAAATTGTGTTTTATTCGCGCCCCAACGCATTGGTTTAGAAATTGGTAATTTAGCCAACGCTTTAGTAATTGCACCTGTCATTAGCGTTTTAGTTTCTTGCCCTGCTACTTTAGCAATGTGCAATAACCAGGCGCCTTTATCTGTTTCGAGTGTTTGTGCGTCTTTTACTTCAATACCACAACCACGTGCCCAACCCATTGCTGCTTTTGTTGGGTTACCGTCACCGTCAAATGCGGCTTTAGTTGCTGGGCCGCGTTTTTCTACTTCTTTGTCTTGTTGCTTAGCTTCAAGCGCTTTTACTTGTAAACCTAAACGACGAGGCGATGCATACCAGCTTACGCCTTGGTGTGCTAATTCTAGTGTTTCTAGCTCTGCAGTTAAGTTTGCAGCAAACGCTTCTGCTAATTTACGCAGTGCTTTTGGTGGTAACTCTTCTGTGCCAATTTCTACTAATAAATTTTGTGCTGACATGCTTACTTATCCTTACACAGCGGGAAACCAAGCGCTTCGCGTTTGTCATAGTAACTTTGTGCACACGCTTTTGATAATGCGCGAACGCGTAAAATATAACGTTGGCGTTCGGTTACCGAAATTGCGTGGCGTGCGTCTAGTAAATTAAATGCATGCGATGCTTTCATTACTTGCTCGTAAGCCGGTAATGGTAAGTTTACTTCAATTAACTTTTGGCTCTCTGCTTCACATTTATCAAACTGAGCGAATAAATCGTCTACGTTTGCATGTTCAAAGTTGTAAGTAGACTGCTCTACTTCATTTTGATGGAACACGTCGCCGTATGTTACACGCCCTAATGGACCGTCAGCCCACACTAAGTCGTAAATACTATCTACGCCTTGAATGTACATTGCTAGACGCTCTAGGCCGTAAGTAATTTCACCCGTTACTGGTGAACACTCAATACCGCCAACTTGTTGAAAGTAGGTAAACTGCGATACTTCCATACCGTTTAACCAAATTTCCCAGCCTAGGCCCCACGCACCTAACGTAGGTGATTCCCAGTTGTCTTCTACAAAGCGAACTTCGTGAGTAAGTGTATCGATACCCATAGCCGCTAAAGAGCCTAAATAAAGCTCTTGGATGTTATCTGGCGATGGCTTTAAAACTACCTGGAATTGGTAGTAGTGTTGTAAGCGATTTGGATTTTCACCGTAGCGACCGTCTGTAGGACGACGACATGGTTGCACGTATGCACTCGCCATTGGCTCTGGACCAATCGATTTTAAAAATGTTTGCGGGTGAAATGTCCCTGCGCCCACTTCCATATCAAGTGGTTGAATAATGACACAGCCTTGCTGTGCCCAATAATCCTGTAAAGCCAGGATCAAACCTTGAAAGGTTTTTACGTCATATTTTTGCATATTTGGCTTTTTACTATCTAAGAAGTAGCGTGAAAATTACCCTTAGTATACCGTGTGTACACTCAGGTTTTAAGCAGTTTGTGTAATTGAAGAAAATAAAAAAGGAGCCATTAGGCTCCTTTTTCTATGTAAGCAATATTTTTTACACGTCTAAGTTAACTACACGTAGTGCGTTCTTTTCAATAAACTCACGACGAGGCTCTACTTGGTCACCCATTAAGGTCGCAAATAATTGATCCGCGCCAACAGCATCTTCGATCGTTACTTGTAACATACGGCGAGCACTAGGATCCATTGTGGTCTCCCAAAGCTGGCTTGGGTTCATTTCGCCCAGTCCTTTATAGCGTTGAATATAGATCCCGCGCTTCGATTCTGTGATCAACCATTCCAAAGCATCCACAAAGTTATCAACAGGTTTTGTTTTCTCACCACGTTGAATATATGCACCTTCGCTAAGGATGTTTGCGATGTTAGTACCAGTCACAGCAATGCGTTGGTAGTCACGTGACGCAATAAAGTCATAATGAAGTACGTGTGCTTTATCTACACCGTGCTGACGAATATTCACAACCGGGTAATACATATTACGCTCAGCATCATGCTCTGTACCAGCATGGAAAATAGTCGCATCTTCATCACGTGCAATCAGGTCGTCAACCAACACTTTAGTCCAAGCAATTACTTTAGCTTCATCTGAAAGGTCATCAGTTTTCAATTCTGTTTGATAAATTAAGCGTTCCATTACCGTGTTAGGGTATTTACGCTTTAAACGCTCAATTACTTTAACTGTGTTTTGATAATCGTGAACTATTGTCTCTAGTGCTTCACCTTCAAGAGCAGGTGCATCTGTACTTGCATACAACGCTGCACCATTAAGAGCAAGCGATGTTAGGTATTCAACTAATGCAGGGTCATCTTTAATATAACGCTCTTGCTTACCTTTTTTCACTTTATAAAGTGGTGGTTGAGCAATGTAAATATAGCCGCGCTCTACAATTTCAGGCATTTGGCGATAGAAGAATGTTAATAGTAACGTACGAATGTGAGAACCATCCACGTCCGCATCGGTCATGATTATAATGCGATGATAACGTAATTTCTCAGGATTATATTCGTCACGACCAATACCACACCCTAATGCAGTAATTAGTGTTGCTACTTCTTGCGAAGATAACATTTTATCAAAACGTGCTTTTTCTACGTTTAAGATTTTACCTTTAAGCGGAAGAATAGCTTGGTTTTTACGGTTACGTCCCTGCTTGGCTGATCCGCCAGCAGAGTCCCCTTCCACTATATATAGTTCAGATTGGGCAGGATCTTTTTCTTGGCAATCAGCTAGCTTGCCAGGTAAGCCTGCTAAGTCCATTGCACCTTTACGACGTGTCATTTCACGGGCTTTACGCGCCGCTTCACGAGCACGTGAGGCATCAATAATCTTACCTACGACAATTTTGGCATCCGTTGGGTTTTCTAATAAAAACTCAGTGAATTTTTCAGCCATTGCTTGTTCAACTGCAGACTTAACTTCACTTGAAACGAGTTTGTCTTTAGTTTGCGATGAGAACTTAGGATCAGGAACTTTAACGCTTACAACAGCCGTTAAGCCTTCACGGGCATCATCACCGGTAGCGTTGCTGGTTGTTTTAGCTTTTTTGTTAAAGCCTTCTTTTTCCATGTAGTTATTAAGTGTACGTGTTAGCGCTGATCTAAAACCGGCTAAGTGAGCACCACCATCACGTTGTGGAATATTATTTGTGAAACAGTAAATGTTTTCTTGGTATGCATCATTCCACTGCATTGATACTTCAACGCTAATACCATCTTCTTCACGTTCGTGAGTAAAATGGAATACACCTTTATGTATAGGTGTTTTATTACGGTTTAAGTATTCAACGAAAGCTTGAATACCGCCTTCGTATTTAAAGTGATCAGATTTATTTTCTTCACGTTCATCATTTAAAATGATGCTCACACCTGAATTTAGGAATGAAAGCTCGCGTAAACGCTTAGCTAAAATTTCGTAATGAAAATCTAAGTTTGTGAATGTTTCACCACTTGGCCAAAAACGTAGTTCTGTACCAGTCGTGTCCGATTCACCAATAACAGCTAGAGGTGCATCTGGAACACCCATAGTGTAAAACTGCTCATGAAGTTTACCTTCACGGCGGACTGTAAGTTTTAGCTTTTCTGAAAGTGCATTTACAACAGAAACACCAACACCGTGTAAGCCACCTGATACTTTATAAGAGTTATCATCAAACTTACCACCGGCATGAAGTACCGTCATAATAACTTCGGCTGCTGATACGCCTTCTTCTTCATGGATAGAAGTTGGAATACCACGACCGTTATCTCGTACTGAGACAGAACCGTCTAAGTGAATCGTTACATAAATATCATCACAATGACCTGCTAAGGCTTCATCGATCGAGTTATCAACGACCTCAAACACCATGTGGTGTAAGCCTGTGCCATCATCGGTGTCCCCAATATACATTCCAGGACGCTTTCTTACTGCGTCTAATCCTTTAAGTACTTTAATACTCGACGAGTCATAATTCTCAGACATGGTTAATCCCACTTATCTTGTTATTAGGTTGCCATGTTTCACGTGGAACATTTGTAGTTCTCGTTGCATGGGTTCCACCACAGCAGAAATACTTTCAGACAAAATTGAAGAGATAAAAATTTGAGAACTGCAGTGAGCAAGTAATTGTCCCACTTTCTCTTTTGTATCTTCGCCTAACTCTGAAGGTAGATCATCTATTAGCAATATAGATTGCTTATCTGTCTCTGACTCAATTAAGCTATTTTGCGTAACTTTTAACGCATATAATAGTAACTTCAATTGACCGCGTGAGAATGTATTCTCCACACTGTTGCCAGCGACACTAAAACTAAAATCGGCCTTATGAGGGCCTTTACTTGTAAATCCTTGGCGAGCATCTCGCTCAAAGTTTTGCTCTAACGCATCTGCAAGAGATTCGGTCTCTTTCCAGCCTGCGTTAAAGGTCATTTCTAAATCACGTATAAGCGTTAATTCTGCACACATTTTATCAAAAAACTGCTGCTTAAACCTACTTATATACGCCAATCTTAATTTATTTATTTCTTCAGCCAGTCTAACAAATTCTTTGTCCCAAAACTTAATTTGGTCAAAATAATTCTTGGGCTTAGTTTTTAACAATGCATTACGTTGTTTAAGTACTTTATTGAACGATTGCCATAAAAAAAAGAACTCATGTTCCACGTGGAACAAACCTAAATCTAAAAACTTTCTGCGCTCTTTAGGCCCACCAAAAAACAAAGAATAGCTCTCTGGTGTAATAATTTGCACTGGCATGAGTTGAGCTAGTTCGGATATTTTACGGCTCGCCTTACCTTGAATTTTTAAATTAGTTTCACCCGTTTGGGTTTTACTAATACCAATTGGAATAGATAAGTCGTGTATTGTTTTGCGCCCGTGAATTACAAACTGCTCTTGCTGATGCGCGATAATACTTTTGTGTTTTGGAGTACGAAAAGATTTGCCGTGAGAAAGGTAATAGATAGCCTCTAAAAGGCTGGTTTTTCCGCTGCCATTTTCACCATATATTATATTAACGCCGTTAACTGGTTCTAGCGTCAGCGCCTCAATATTACGAAAATATTTGAGGCTCAAATGACTTAAGCTCATTATGTATTTATGGTCTTATAAACGCATAGGCATAACAACGTACATTGCTTCTTCATCGCCTGCACCTTCAATTAATGCACTGCTGTTTGAGTCGGCTAATGTAAATAGTACGTCTTCTGTTTTTAATGTGTTTAGTACGTCTAATACGTAAGACACGTTAAACCCTATTTCTAGGTCAGCACCTTCGTAACTTACTTCAACAACTTCTTCAGCTTGTTCTTGCTCTGGGTTGTTGGCCGTAATTTTTAATAAACCATTTGATAAGTTTAAGCGTACGCCACGAAACTTTTCATTAGATAAAATAGACACTCGTTGGAACGCATTACGTAACCATTCTCGGTTAGCTGTAATTACTTTGTCGCCACCACGTGGTAATACACGACGGTAATCTGGAAAACGCCCATCAACCAGTTTACTTGTAAATGTAAACTCAATATCAATAATACGGATATGGTTAGCACCAAACTGAATTGTTACCAATTCATCGTCAGCTACCATAAGGCGCATAATTTCTTGCACACCTTTGCGAGGTATAATTAGCTGGCGCTGCGTATTAAGCGATTGCGTTAATTGCTTTTGCGCTATAGCTAAACGGTGTCCATCTGTTGCTACTGTTTTTATATCGGTATTATCTACTTCAAACGACATACCATTTAAGTAATAACGTACGTCTTGATTTGCCATCGAAAAATGCGTGCTTTCGAGTAACTTACGAAGCTCTAAACGAGTTAGTTGAAATTCAACCTCTCCGTCCCACTCTTCTAAATTAGGAAAATCATCAGCAGATAAAGTCGTCAATGAAAAACGGCTTTTACCACTGGTTAAAAGTAATTGATGCTCTTGCAAGCTTAAAGTAATGTCTGAACCATCTGGTAGACTTTTACAAATATCGAGTAACTTTTTAGCGGGTAACGTTAGTTTTGTATCGGCAATATCATCACCTACAAATACGCCAGAAACTAGTTCAATTTCAAGGTCAGTACCCGTCATTGAAAGTTGTCCGTTTTCTACCACTAACAAAACGTTAGATAAAATTGGCAACGTGTGTTTGCGCTCTATTGCGCCCGACACTTGCACCAATGGCTTTAAAAATTGTTGTCTTGATATTGTTATTTGCATAATAAAGTCAGCCCTAAGATGACAATGTTCTTATTAAGTTTTGGTAATCTTCTTTAATTTCGTGGCTTTCGTCACGTAGTGATTTTATCTTACGACATGCATGTAATACGGTCGTATGATCGCGCCCACCAAATGCGTCACCAATCTCAGGTAAGCTGTGATTAGTTAATTCTTTAGACAATGCCATAGCTACCTGGCGCGGCCTCGCTATAGAGCGACTGCGGCGCTTAGATAACAGGTCTGATATACGAATTCGATAGTACTCAGCAACAGTTCGCTGAATATTGTCTATGGTAACCAGTTTATCTTGCAAGGCAAGTAAATCGCGTAGCGCTTCTTTTACAAAATCGATTGAAATAGGACGACCGGTAAAGTTCGCATTAGCGATTACACGGTTAAGTGCACCCTCTAGTTCACGAACATTTGAGCGTAATTTTTTGGCAATAAAAAAAGCAACTTCGTGTGGTAAGTTAATCTTACTTTGCTGGGCTTTTTTCATTAAAATAGCAACGCGTGTTTCAAGCTCTGGTGGCTCAATCGCAATTGTTAATCCCCAACCAAAACGTGATTTTAGCCTGTCTTCAACGCCTTCAATCTCTTTAGGGTAACGGTCAGAGGTTAAAATAATTTGTTGGTTGCCTTCAAGCAATGCATTAAAGGTATGAAAAAATTCTTCTTGTGAACGCTCTTTGTTAGCAAAAAATTGAATATCATCAATCATTAATGCATCAACACTGCGGTAATAACGCTTAAATTCTTCTATCGCATTATTTTGAAGTGCCTTTACCATGTCTTGAACAAAGCGTTCTGAATGCATGTAAACAATTTTAGCATCTGGCTTATTTGCCATAATGCCATTACCTACTGCATGTAATAAGTGAGTTTTACCTAAACCAGTGCCACCGTATATAAATACAGGGTTAAAAGCAGAGCCAGGATTGTCGGCAACCTGTGTGGCCGCAGCTTTTGCTAATTGGTTTGATTTACCTTCAACAAAGCTATCAAAAGTATAGTTTTCTTTAATGTTAGATTTGTAACCTGACTTAGGTGCAGGTTCAACAACTGGCTTTTGCTCGCGAGGCTGTTGTTTTGCTGAAGCGTGTGCACTTGGTGCCGATTGAGTTTCTATAACCGGTGCAGCTTGTGCATTTAATAAAGGTTTACTACCTACATCAAAACGTAGTTTTGGTGCTTCAACACCACAAATCTCTACTAGTAATTCGTTAATTCTATTTAGGTACTTTTCTCTCACCCAATCAAGCACAAAGCGATTAGGTGCATAAATCGTCAAGGTATCTTCGGTACT
The DNA here is from genome assembly GCF_040309305.1 of Pseudoalteromonas sp. RB2-MNA-CIBAN-0110. Taxonomy (NCBI): domain Bacteria; kingdom Pseudomonadati; phylum Pseudomonadota; class Gammaproteobacteria; order Alteromonadales; family Pseudoalteromonadaceae; genus Pseudoalteromonas; species Pseudoalteromonas sp. RB2-MNA-CIBAN-0110. The sequence goes on from NZ_JBEOOQ010000032.1 coordinate 33,385, forward strand.
TTCTGCTTGTAGCGGTCTTACCCACATACTGAATTGCTGCGAAGGCAGCTCATCTTGCAATACATATAAACAACTTTGCCAAACCGACAGATACACAGTTAAACTCCCAGAGATATAATTTTTATTCCCGCACATCATTAATGATTGTAAATCATACATTTATTGCGTTCAAATGGTCCAATAAGCGACCCAAGACCGCGTATTATGAAGACACTTTATCCACAAGTAAAAGATTGATTTTTATAAAATTGTTGATATCGATGTATAAAATCATTAACAAGCTGATTTAAAACAGTTTTTATTTTAGATCCTGAGAGGGGATCATAACAAAATAACACCAAGATCGCGAACCAAATTTACGATCCAATTTACTTTTCCCCCGCTTTTATTCACTTTTTATACAGGGGCTGTGGAAAACTTCTTATTTATGATGATCCTAACAGATCGCCTTATATGATCTCTTATATAGTAGTAGGTGGGTTATATACCCTTAACGTAATTATGATTGACTTTACATTACTTACTCTATAATATCTCGCGCTCGCAATGGCACCTATGCCAGGATCGCGACCTGTATAGGATGTTTTAACTTTAACCGATCGGATGAGATTGTTATGAAAAGAACTTTTCAACCTAGCGTTTTAAAACGCAAACGTGCACACGGCTTCCGTGCTCGCATGGCAACTGTAAATGGCCGTAAAGTATTAGCACGTCGCCGCGCTAAAGGCCGCAAAGTTCTTTCTGCTTAATTTATAAGTGGAAGACTTTAGCTTTGGCAGGGAGTTACGTCTGTTAACTCCCTCGCATTACTCTCGCATATTTAATGAACCCGCTCGGGCTGCAACTCCTTTCTTTACTCTATTAGCTAAACCAAATGACCAAGAAAAACCTCGGTTAGGTCTTACTGTTGCTAAAAAACGTGTAAAAAAGGCATGCCAACGAAACCGTATTAAACGTCTCGCTCGCGAAAGTTTTCGTTTAAATCAACACAGCATCGATAATATTGATATTGTGCTTATGGTTAAAAATGGTATTGATGAGCAGTCTAATGAAGAAATAACCAAACAACTTACTAAATTATGGCGAAAAATTAACGAACGCTGTAAACCAGGTGCACCTAAACCGCCACCTTTTAAGAAACGCCCAAACAAATCAGCTAAATCTAACAAACAAACCTAATTGCAATAGAATTGCAGGGTTAATTAATGTATCTTTAGCTCACCTTTTAATCATGCATTTAAATTTTCTAATTGAGTCTTTAAATACATGATATCTATCTCACTAAACTTAAGTAGGGGCATAAACATCATGAGGTTACTTAAACCACTTGTTGCTTTACCAACTTTTTGTTTAGTGTTATTTATCCGCGGTTATCAAAAGTGGATTAGCCCGCTGTTAGGTCCGCATTGTCGTTTTAATCCAACCTGTTCTAGTTATGCTATTCAAGCAATTAAATTGCATGGATCGGTAAAAGGTAGTTGGTTAGCTTTAAAACGCATATTAAAATGTCATCCTTTACATTCAGGCGGAGACGACCCCGTTCCTGAAAAATTAACCCATATTAACCACCAACACGAGAAATAAGAGCTGTTATGGAATCGCAACGCACGTTTTTATTAATTGGCCTAATGCTAGTGTCGTTTTTATTGTTCCAAGAATGGGATAATGATTACAACAAGCCTAAAGTCGATCCAAGTGCCACAACACAAACACTACAAGCAAATTCACCAGAGTCGGATGATTATATTCCTTCATCGTCAGATTCAGAGTTACCTGCTTCAGCAACTTTAGCTAAGCGTTCAGTTATTGAAATTACAACTGACGTTTTTAAAGTTAAAATTGACACCAAAGGCGGTGACATTGTTGAAACAGACCTTCTTCAATACGAAGAGACAAAAGGCAGTGAAACGCCTTATATGCTTCTTGGTCAGCTTGATGGTGGCAAACAATACTTTTCACAAAGTGGCTTAATTGGCTTAAATGGCCCTGACGCATCAGCTAACGGTCGCCCTACTTACAATACCGAACAAAAGTCATATACCTTAACGGGTGATGAGCTTCGCGTTCCACTTCAGTTTACTGATAGTAATGGTGTTAGTTTTACTAAAACGTATGTATTCAAAAAAGGTCAGTATGACGTAGGCTTAGAATACAAAATTAACAACACTACCAGCGCACCTCTTCAAGTACAGCTATACACGCAAATTAAGCGTACCGTACAAGAAAAAGGCAGCATGGTTGATCAAAACTATTTAGGTGCTGCATACGGTACTGATGAAGAAAAATACGAAAAGTATAGTTTTTCAGATATGGCTGATAAAAACCTAAATAAAAGCACACAAGGTGGTTACGTTGCCTTTATTCAACATTACTTTGTAAGCGCTTGGGTTCCAATGCAGGATCAATCAAATACACTTTATAGCTTAATTACAAAAAGTAATGCCGCTATTATTGGTGCTAAAGATCCCGCTGTAAATATTCAAGCTGGTAGTGAGCAAACACTAACTGCTACTTATTATATGGGCCCGAAAGAGTCAGATATTCTTGAAGCGATTCACCCAGACCTAGACCTAACTGTAGATTACGGTTGGTTATTTTTTATCTCGCAACCTTTATTTGTATTACTAAAATGGCTACACAGCATTTTAGGTAACTGGGGTGTAGCAATTATTGCCATCACTATTATCGTTAAATCGTTAATGTATCCACTTACTAAAGCGCAATACACTTCAATGGCAAAAATGCGTGCCCTACAGCCTAAAATGGCAGCCCTTAAAGAAAAGTTTGGTGATGACCGTCAAAAGTTCGGCCAAGCAACTATGGAAATGTACAAAAAAGAAAAAGTTAACCCAATGGGTGGCTGTTTCCCTATTTTGCTACAAATGCCAATTTTCTTAGCCTTGTTCTACGTATTCTTAGAGTCTACTGAACTTCGCCATGCTGAATTCATCTTTTGGTTAACTGACCTTTCTGCGAAAGACCCGTACTACGTATTGCCAATATTATTTGGTGCGAGTATGTTTGTAACGCAAAAGCTACAACCTATGACGGTTACTGATCCAATGCAGCAAAAAATGATGACCTTTATGCCGGTTATCTTCTCTGTATTCTTCTTATGGTTCCCATCTGGTTTAGTTCTTTACTGGTTAGTGTCTAACCTTATTTCTATTGTCCAGATGTTAATCATCTACCGTGGCATGGAAAAGAAAGGAATTAAAGTAAGAGGCTAACTAAGCTCCTACTTATATAAAGGCGACTTCGGTCGCCTTTTTTATTGCCTGTTTTTCACCACAGCTATTCGCTACAAATAAATCGATAGGTTACAATACGGGCATAAAGTTACTCATCGTTGGCAAATTAATAGCATGATCAATCAAGATACAATTGCAGCACAAGCAACAGCACCAGGACGTGGTGGTGTTGGTATTATTCGCGTTTCAGGTAGCCTTGCTAAAAGTGTCGCCGAAAAAGTAGTAGGTAAAATACCTAAAGTTCGCTACGCCGATTATGTGCCATTTAAAAGCCTTGCTGGCGAGCAACTTGATCAAGGTATTGCCATTTACTTTGCAGGCCCTAACTCATTTACTGGTGAAGACGTACTTGAATTACAAGGCCACGGCGGTCCTGTAGTACTGGATATGTTACTTAAAGAAATTAGTAAAATAGAGGGCGTTCGTTTAGCAAAGCCTGGTGAGTTCTCTGAACGCGCATTTATGAATGACAAGCTTGATTTAACACAAGCAGAAGCTATCGCCGACTTAATTAATGCTACGAGCGAGCAAGCCGCTAAAAGCGCCCTACAGTCTCTCCAAGGTGAATTTTCTAAGCACATAGAAACACTCGTAGAAAAAGTAATTCACTTACGTATGTATGTAGAAGCGGCAATAGATTTTCCTGATGAAGAAATTGATTTTTTATCAGATGGTAAAGTGTCAGGCGACTTAGACGCGATTATTACTCAGCTTAACACTGTAACCAACCAAGCCAAGCAGGGCAGCATCATGCGCGAAGGTATGCGTGTTGTTATTGCAGGTCGCCCTAATGCGGGTAAATCAAGCCTGCTTAACGCTCTAGCCGGTCGTGAAGCCGCAATCGTAACAGAAATAGCCGGTACCACTCGCGACGTACTACGAGAGCATATACATATAGATGGTATGCCACTGCATATTATAGATACAGCAGGCCTTCGTGAAAGCCCAGACAGAGTAGAACAAATAGGTATTGAGCGTGCATGGGATGAAATAAACCAAGCCGACCGCGTTTTATTTATGCTTGATGGCACTGATACTATAGATACTGACCCGCACAAAATTTGGCCTGAATTTATGGCAAAATTACCAGAAGGTATGGGGGTTACGGTCATCAGAAATAAAGCTGATTTATCGGGCGACATAGTCGGAATGGAGCAAGAGCAACAATACCCGGTTATCAGCTTAAGTGCTAAAAATGCTGACGGTATTGAACTTGTTCGCGAGCATTTAAAAGCTTGTATAGGCTTTCAAGGTGCAACAGAAGGTGGCTTTATGGCGCGCCGTCGTCATTTGGATGCACTAGAAAGTGCTGCGTATCATTTAGAAACGGGTAAAACACAGTTAGAAATGCACATTGCTGGTGAAATACTCGCTGAAGAACTGCGTTTAACACAGCAGTATTTGAATGAAATAACCGGTGAATTTACCTCAGACGACTTACTTGGCAAAATATTTAGCTCGTTTTGTATTGGTAAATAAACACCCTATTACAGATATATTTTTATTATAAGAGCACTTAGGTGCTCTTTTTTTATGTAAAATATTCTGCTGTAAAATATGTATTTATACACCTGATGCCTGTAAATTACTGCCAATAAAATCATATCCAAAACTATCTTTATTACGTGCTAAGAGAGGTCTGATTATATAGAGTAGACAATACTGAGAGTGCTTATTGAGGAATTAATAGCACAAGTCACACCTATTATTAAGGTTAAAATCGATACATTTTTAAACAATCGCATGCTTTAATAGCGTTATATGTCATACAAAAAGTAGTTATGAATGGCTTCCTTATACTTACTTTAGCGCACAAAAATGCACTAAAACACACCTCATACACGCAAAAAATAATGCTATTAGCTCAATTAAAGAGCTAAAAAACACTGATTAGTACTCTAAAAAGCTTACTTTTGACAACATATAATTTGATAATCACTGTGAATTCTAAATAAAATAACTCAACTGTTAAGTATTCAAAACTTTTGATCTGCTAACTCCACCAGCAAAATTAATAAAAATAGCAGCTCTTAATTCGCATAAAATTAAAAATACCGAGATCACTTATCCACAATACCTAATTTTCAGCTCAAATAAATACCAAAACTAGGTAAATCAGTCGCAAAAACCTCATGATCAATTGTAATTTATCTATTTATGAACTTATTTTTAATTAATTTCATTAGATCTGCTTTATTAGATCATTTTTAAAAATTATTTTCGATCTAAATTTAAGGTTATCAACAGGCTTTATATCCACATTATGATCAACATGTATTTTTAATTGAGATATTTACAATTTAATTTTTTACTGACAAGTAATATCAATAACTTAGCGAATATAAAACAACCTAAAAAAACAGTTTAAGCAGAGTTTTCCCCACTGTTATCAACAACTTGATCAGAAGATTACATTTAAAGATAATTTGTTAAACACTATATTATCAACAACTTAAAGACACAATTTTGAATGAGTGTAAAATTACCGCAAAAATAGTTATACAAAAAAGCACTCTTAACTTTACTGTTATCCTCACTCAGTTATCATAGGCGGCAATTATAACCAATGTGATCACTAATATTCATGAGTTCAGTAAATCTTATTGTCGGCAGCCAAATGGGATCAGCCGAGTATGTTGCAGAGCAATTAAGCGACGCGCTTAATAACCTTGGTATTACTACGCAACTACATGATCAACCTGAATTTAGCGATATTGATCAGCAAAATACCATTTGGTTAATCTGCACATCAACTTATGGTGCAGGTGATTACCCTGAAAATCTTATTAGTTTTGTTGAAGATGTAACTCAAGCAGATGATTTATCTGAATTAAAATATTCAGTAATCGCTTTAGGCGACACTAGTTATGACACTTATAACCTAGCAGGACGTAATATAGATGCCTTATTAACTCAAAAAGGCGCTATAAAAGTAGCAGAACGTTTAGAGCTTAATATTCTCGATGAAGCACTACCAGAAGACACTGCATTAACATGGTTAGACTCTTGGATAGCTCAAACAGGCATAAAATAGATAGATCAAGTAAAAAGTTATATATAAAGTTACCCACAATTTACTAATAATTTAATAGGTTTTGTGGATAAAGATTGAATAAACTGCGTTTTAAAGCATGCTTATCCATTGGATAAGATCCAACTGATTCAACCCTGTGCATAAAGTGCCTTTTTGATCAGAGCTTATTTGCTGGATGATCCGATCATATTAACACCTTTAGATCTGATCTAATTTCATGTTTTAAATGAAGATCTAAACCTTATCAACAGAAAAGTCGATCAGTAGTAGTAATAGTAATAAAAGATCTCTTTAAAAGATCCTTTATATTATTAGAGATCACATACTTAGATCTTGCCCTTTGTTTAATCATTTATCTTCTGCCAATTTCTAGGTAGAATACGCTCCCTTTTGAAGTTTACCGGTTTGATTTAAGTAGGATCCCATAAATGATTTTTCACGAAAATTTTGACGTTATCGTAGTAGGTGGTGGACATGCTGGCACTGAAGCCGCATTAGCAGCTGCCCGTATGGGGATGAATACCCTGCTACTGACTCACAATATGGATACCCTTGGTCAAATGTCTTGCAACCCAGCAATTGGTGGGATTGGCAAAGGTCATTTGGTAAAAGAGATCGACGCGCTTGGTGGTGCAATGGCACAGGCCATTGATAAAGGCGGGATCCAATTTCGTACACTAAATTCTTCAAAAGGACCTGCTGTTCGTGCTACTCGAGCACAAGCAGATCGCGCTTTGTACAAAGCGGCTATTCAAACAACATTACAAAACCAAGATAACCTTAAGATTTTTCAACAATCATGCGACGATCTTATTGTTGAAAACGATCGTGTTACTGGCGTAGTAACTCAAATGGGTTTACGTTTTAGTGCACCAAGTGTTGTTTTAACCGTGGGTACTTTTTTAGGCGGCTTAATTCATATTGGTTTAGAAAATTATAAAGGCGGTCGTGCAGGCGATCCTCCTTCAATCGCTTTAGCTGATCGCTTACGTGAACATCCATTTAGAGTTGATCGTTTAAAAACAGGTACACCTCCACGTATTGATGCACGTACTGTTGATTTTACAAAAATGGAAGCACAGCCAGGTGATACACCAACTCCTGTGTTTTCGTTTATGGGTAAACAATCAGATCACCCACAACAGATACCGTGTTACATAACTTACACAAACGAAAAAACACATGATGTTATTCGTAAAAACTTACATCGCTCACCTATGTACTCAGGTGTCATTGAAGGTATTGGTCCACGATACTGCCCTTCAATTGAAGATAAAATTGTTCGTTTTGCAGATAAAGATAAACATCAAATATTTGTTGAGCCTGAAGGTTTAACATCATACGAATTATACCCAAATGGTATTTCGACTAGTTTACCGTTTGATGTACAACTTGAAATTGTGCAATCGATTACAGGTTTTGAAAATGCACATATTTGTCGACCTGGTTACGCAATTGAATATGATTACTTTGATCCACGTGATTTAAAACAATCTTTAGAAACTAAATTTATTGAAGGTTTATTTTTTGCGGGTCAAATTAACGGTACTACCGGCTATGAAGAAGCGGGTGCACAAGGCTTAATTGCAGGTATGAATGCTGCACTAAAAGTACAAGGCAAAGATTCTTGGACACCACGTCGTGATGAAGCTTACGTTGGTGTATTAATCGACGACTTAGCAACACTGGGTACAAAAGAACCATACCGCATGTTTACCAGTCGTGCCGAATACCGTTTATTACTTCGTGAAGATAATGCTGATATTCGTTTAACTGAAAAAGGCCGTGAACTAGGTTTAGTTAATGACGAACGCTGGCAGGCATTTAACGAAAAAATGGAAGTAATCGAAAAAGAGAAGCAACGCATTAAAGATACGTGGATTCATAAAGATCACGCCGTTGTAGATCAAGTAAATGCATTACTGAAAACACCGCTTACACGTGAAGCAAGTTTAGAAGAATTACTTCGTCGCCCAGAGATTCGTTATAACGATCTTATGGCTATAGAAGGATTAGGATCTGAATTTACAAACAAAGCGGCACTTGAACAAGTTGAGATCCATACTAAGTACGCAGGTTATATTGCGCGTCAACAAGATGAGATCAACAAACAGCTTCGTCATGAGCAAACAATTTTACCAAAAGAGTTTGATTATAAAACCGTATCTGGTTTGTCAAATGAGGTAGTTGCCAAGCTTATTGAGTCGCGTCCTGACACTATTGGTCAAGCATCGCGTATTTCTGGTATCACCCCAGCGGCGATTTCGCTATTATTAGTGTATCTGAAGAAGCAAGGCTTATTACGCAAATCCGCGTAACGGTAAGGGTACATAGTGTTACAGCAACAATTAACTACATTGTTAGCGCAAACTGATATTGCGCTAACAGAAAAACAACAGCAACAGCTAGTTCGTTACGTCGAGTTATTGAATAAGTGGAATAAGGCTTATAACTTAACCTCAGTACGCTTACCTGAAGAAATGATGATTAAGCATATAATGGATAGCTTAGTTGTTGCGCCTCACTTACCCGGTCATCATTATATCGATGTTGGAACGGGTCCTGGATTACCGGGTATCGTATTAGCAATTGCATTACCTAATACACATTTTGTGTTATTAGATAGCTTAGGTAAACGTGTACGATTTTTAATGCATGTTAAACATGAGCTTGGTCTTGATAATGTAACCCCGGTTCAGTCAAGAGTTGAAGAATATCAACCAAGTGTTAAATTAGACGGCGTACTAAGTCGTGCTTTTGCTTCATTACAAGATATGGTTGACTGGTGTTCGCACTTAATCGATCATTCGGGTAAATTTATAGCACTTAAAGGCGTGTTCCCTAGCGAAGAGCTAGAGTCACTACCTGCAGGCGTTAAGTTTGAGCAAAAAATTGCATTAGAAGTACCTAATTTAGATGCACAACGACATTTAATTATTCTTTCTAAAGACTAGGGATCAGAGACACCGTGGCAAAAGTCATCGCATTAGCAAATCAAAAAGGTGGAGTGGGTAAAACTACAACCGCTGTTAACCTCGCTGCGTCTATGGCTGCAACGAAACGTAAAGTGCTGTTAATTGATCTCGATCCGCAAGGTAATGCGACTATGGGGAGTGGCGTAGATAAATATGGCGACGTGCCAACTATTTACGACCTACTTATTGAAGATAAACCTATAGAAGACGTTATCATTAAAGAAACGTCTGGTGAATACCATATGATTGCTGCAAACGGTGATGTAACCGCTGCAGAAGTTAAATTGATGGAATTATTTGCCCGTGAAGTGCGTTTACGTAATGCACTTGAAAAAATTCAGGACCAGTACGAATTTATTTTTATCGACTGCCCACCCTCTCTAAATATGTTAACTGTTAATGCAATGGCCGCAGCTGATTCTATTTTAGTGCCAATGCAGTGTGAGTATTATGCACTTGAAGGGTTAACCGCATTAATGGATACGATTACGCAGCTTGCTAAGTTAGTGAATCCTAGCTTACAAATTGAAGGCATACTTCGTACTATGTACGACCCGCGTAACCGTTTGGCAAATGATGTATCAGAACAATTAAAACAACATTTTGGCGATAAAGTATACCGTACGGTGATCCCGCGTAATGTTCGTTTAGCTGAAGCACCCAGTTTTGGTACTCCTGCTATGTACTATGACCGGGCATCAAGTGGCGCTAAAGCGTATTTAGCACTCGCTGGTGAAATGTTACGCAGAAAAGAAAAAACAGCGTCCGTTGTCGCCTAACTTTGAGGTAAAAAAATAACATGTCTGCTAAAAAACGAGGTTTAGGCCGAGGACTCGATGCACTTTTAAGTTCGTCAAAGCCTGCACCAAGCCCAAGCAAGGAACAAGACACATCAAACGTTTCTGAGGCTATGCAAAATGCCGCGGCTAATAATAGTGAATTACAAAAACTCCCAATAGAGTTTTTACATTCTGGTAAATACCAACCTCGTAAAGACATGTCTGAAGAGGCGCTAGAAGAGCTTGCTAGTTCTATTCGCTCACAAGGTATTATTCAACCCATTGTTGTGCGCCCTATTGCACACAATAGCTTTGAAATTATTGCTGGTGAGCGTCGTTGGCGCGCAGCGCAAATAGCTAAGCTTGAAACAGTGCCTTGTATTATTAAAGATGTACCTGATGAAGCAGCTGTTGCGATTGCACTGATAGAAAATATTCAGCGTGAAGATTTAAATGCCATGGAAGAAGCAGTTGCACTTAATCGTTTACTAATAGAATTTGAATTAACACATCAGCAAGTAGCAGATGCAGTGGGTAAATCACGTACGACTGTAACTAACTTACTGCGTTTAAATAACTTAAATAGTGATGTAAAAATTCTGTTAGAACATGGCGATATTGAAATGGGCCATGCTCGTTGCCTGTTAGCCCTTGAAGGTGAAGCGCAGTCAGATGCTGCTCGTTTAGCTGTAGCTAAAGCATTAACAGTTCGAGAAACTGAAAAGCTCGTACGTTCAATTTTAGAACCTTTACCTGCTAAAGAAATAACCGAAAAAGATCCAGATGTTAAGCAGTTAGAACAACAACTCGCTGAAAATCTAGGTGCTAAAGTAGAGATTAACTACAATAAAAAAGGCAAAGGTAAACTGGTTATTTCGTATACTAACCTAGATGAACTTGACGGCATTTTAAATCGTATCAATCACGACAATACCCACCATTAGTTTTCTACATGTCTAAAAAGGGACATTTGTAGCTATTTCGTGTTACAAAGCATCTACTCAAGTTGCAAAACTGGCAGGATTAAGTATAATTTCGCCAGTTTTCACACCCTAACAATTAGAACGCAATAAAGGTTAACTAAACGTGACTGATAAGTTAGCGAGTCCATATCGACTTGCCGTATTAAAGTTAATTTGCCTTCAGGGTGTTGTAGCATTAGTTGCTGCTGTAATTATTTTTTTTAGTTCGGGAGTCAATGCCTCGCTTTCATCACTCGCTGGTGGAGCTGTAGCAGTACTTCCGCACTTTGTATTTGCACTTTATGCATTCAGATATATGGGTGCAAGTCGAGCAAATCAAGCGTATGCCTCGTTGAAACGCGGCAACGGATTAAAGTTTATGCTAACAATTGTATTGTTTGCGCTAGTACTGAAGCATTTTCCGGTAATTTTATTACCCTTTTTTAGTACTTATATACTGGCGCTCTTTACTGGATTGTTCGCACCCGTTTTTTTTAAACATTAACTTTTGGGATATAACATGGCAGCAGAAGAAGTTACTCTATCTGGCCATATCCAGCACCATTTGACCAATGCTAAGATGTGTTCGACCGATACAGGTCTCGCCTTCAATAAAGCATGTACGGACAGTGGATTCTGGACATGGCATATAGATACCCTTGCATGGTCTATCGGTTTAGGTCTTATATTTTTATGGATCTTTCGTAGTGCCGCTAAAAAATCAACACTAGGTGTACCTGGAAAATTTCAGTGTTTTATTGAAATAATCGTAGAATTTGTTGGCGACAACGTACGCGATACTTTCCATGGTAAAAGCAAGCTTATTGCACCATTAGCCTTAACGATTTTCGTTTGGGTGTTCTTAATGAACTTAATGGATTTAATACCAGTTGATTTCCTTCCAGCATTTGCAGGTTTCGTTGGTGAGACTGCATTTGGTATGGATTCACACGATGTGTACATGAAAATTGTACCAACGACTGACATTAATATGACTTCAGCGCTAGCGCTGGGTGTATTTATACTAATGGTTGGCTTTTCAATCAAAATAAAAGGTATTGGCGGGTTTATTAAAGAGTTAACGCTTCATCCGTTCAACTCAAATAACGTGTTCGTTCAAATTATTTTGATACCATTTAACCTATTACTTGAACTGATTGCACTCGTTTCTAAACCGTTTTCATTAGCACTACGTTTGTTTGGTAACTTATATGCTGGTGAGTTGATTTTCATCTTGATCGGCGCTATCGGTTTTATGCAACTACCGTTGCACTTTGTTTGGGCAGTATTCCATATTCTAGTTATTACATTGCAAGCATTCTTATTCATGATGCTTACGATTGTATACCTAAGCATGGCAAGTTCAGATAATCACTAATTTTTAGATTTACAATTTTACTTTTACTTTTAACTTTACAATTGAAACTTTGGAGAAATAAATGGAAGCTTTAGAATTATTAACAGGCTTAAAATACATCGCAGTAGCTTTACTAATCGGTTTTGGTGCAATCGGCACAGCAATCGGTTTTGGTAACATGGGCGGTAAATTCCTTGAAGCATGTGCGCGTCAACCTGAGCTTGCACCTTCGCTACAAGTTAAGATGTTTATTCTTGCTGGTCTAATCGATGCTGTAGCAATGATTGGTGTTGGTATCGCTATGGTATTGTTGTTCGTACTTTAATTTTATTCTTTGAACAGCTTACTATTTAAGGAGGAGCGGTTGTGAATTTAAACGCCACTCTTATCGGTGAATTGATTGCGTTTACGGTGTTCGTATTATTTTGTATGAAATACGTATGGCCACCACTAAACGGTGCAATTGAAGCTCGCCAGAAAAAAATCGAAGATGGTTTAGCTGCCTCTGATAGAGCCGAAAAAGACTTAGAACTTGCGCAAAAGAAAGCTGCTGAACAGCTTAAAGATGCAAAAGCTCAAGCGGCTGATATCATTGATCAAGCTAAAAAGCGTGCAGTGCTAATTGTTGACGAAGAAACACTTCGTGGTCAACAAGAGCGTGAAAGTATCATTGCTCAAGGGCACTCTGAAGTTGAGTCTGAACGTAATCGCATAACAGAAGAACTACGTAAGCAAGTAGCAACTCTGGCAGTGATTGGCGCAGAACGTATTTTAGAGCGTGAAATTAATCAAGCCGCACATAGTGACATCGTTGAAAAACTTGTCGCTGAGCTGTAATTAGGAGGGTATGAGCATGTCTAATTTGACTACTATCGCTCGCCCATACGCTAAAGCGGCTTTTGAACTTGCCGTTGAGAAAGGCACTCTAGAAAGCTGGAATGATATGTTGTTCTTTGCAGGCCATGTAGCCAGCAATGAGCAAGCATCGTCTGTTTTAGCGAGTATGCCTACAGCTACTGCACAAGCTGAATTATTTATTCAACTTTGTGCTGAGCAGCTCAACGAACAAGGTCAGAACCTAGTTAAGGTGATGGCTGAAAATGGACGTTTGACAGCTCTACCTGAAGTTGCACAGTTATTTGCTGAATTTAAAGCAGAATACGATAAAGAAATCGAAGTAGATGTGATTTCTGCAACTCCTCTTGTTGCTGCGCAACAAGAGTCATTGGTAGCGGCACTTGAAAAACGTTTCGCACGCAAAGTTAAGCTGAATTGTAGTGAAGACGCGTCAGTGGTTGGTGGACTTATTATTAGGTCTGGCGACACTGTAATCGACGGTACTATTCGCGGTAAATTAAACCGCTTAGCTACAACACTACAATCGTAATTGGGAAAAAGAGCATGCAACTTAATTCCACTGAAATTTCAGATCTGATCAAACAACGTATTGAGAAGTTCGAAGTTGTAAGTGAAGCTCGTAACGAAGGTACTATTGTATCTGTTACTGACGGTATCATCCGCATCCACGGTCTTGCTGACTGTATGCAAGGTGAAATGATTGAGCTTCCTGGCAGCCGTTATGCTATCGCACTAAACCTTGAGCGCGACTCAATTGGTGCAGTAGTAATGGGTCCGTACGCTGACCTTACTGAAGGCGTAAAAGTATATACAACTGGTCGTATTTTAGAAGTTCCTGTTGGTCCTGGTTTACTTGGTCGTGTTGTAAACACACTAGGTGCTCCAATCGATGGTAAAGGCGCTCTAGATAACGACGGGTTTGAACCTGTAGAAAAAATTGCACCAGGTGTAATCGAGCGTAAATCTGTAGATGAGCCAGTTCAAACTGGTTATAAATCTATTGATGCGATGATTCCAGTTGGTCGTGGTCAACGTGAACTTATCATTGGGGATCGCCAAACAGGTAAAACTGCACTAGCAATCGATGCAATCATCAATCAAAAAGACACAGGCGTTAAGTGTGTGTACGTTGCGATTGGTCAAAAAGCATCTACTATTGCAAACGTAGTTCGTAAATTAGAAGAGCATGGTGCACTAGCAAATACTATCGTAGTTGTTGCATCTGCTTCTGAATCTGCGGCACTTCAGTACTTAGCACCGTTCGCGGGCTGTACTATGGGTGAATACTTCCGTGACCGTGGTGAAAACGCATTAATCGTATATGATGATTTGTCTAAGCAAGCAGTTGCTTACCGTCAAATTTCATTACTACTTAAGCGTCCACCAGGCCGTGAAGCATACCCAGGTGACGTATTCTACCTTCACTCTCGTCTTTTAGAGCGTGCATCGCGTGTAAACGCAGATTACGTTGAAAAGTTCACTAATGGTGAAGTGAAAGGTAAAACTGGTTCATTGACGGCATTGCCAATCATTGAAACTCAAGGCGGCGACGTTTCTGCGTTCGTACCGACTAACGTTATCTCTATCACCGATGGTCAGATCTTCTTAGAAACTGACTTATTCAACTCAGGTATCCGTCCGGCAGTAAATGCTGGTATCTCGGTATCGCGTGTTGGTGGTGCTGCACAAACTAAAATCGTTAAGAAACTAGGTGGCGGTATTCGTCTAGCCCTAGCTCAGTACCGTGAATTAGCTGCGTTCTCGCAGTTCGCGTCTGACCTTGATGATGCAACTCGTGCTCAACTTGAGCATGGTGAGCGTGTAACAGAGCTAATGAAGCAGAAACAGTACGCGCCAATGTCTGTTGCTGATATGTCTTTGTCGTTATTTGCTGCTGAAAAAGGCTTCCTTCAAGACATCGAAATCGCGAAAATCGGTGACTTTGAAGCAGCTTTACTTTCGTATGCAAATAGCACATACGCAGAGCTTGTGGCTCAAATCAATGAAACTGGTAACTTGAATGCCGAGATCGAAGCGCAGCTTAAAGAACTTCTAACGAAGTTCAAGTCTACGCAAACTTGGTAATTTAGTTATTAATGGTGCGCTTTAGGAAACTAAAGCACACCTTGATTCGGAGAGAGAGTCATGGCCAGCGGAAAAGAGATTAAAAGCAAGATCGGGAGTATTAAAAATACTCAAAAGATCACTAGCGCAATGGAAATGGTTGCTGCGTCTAAAATGAAAAGGGCGCAAGAACGCGTTGCTTCAAGCCGTCCATACGCTGACAAATTACGTGAAGTAATTGGTCGTGTTGCTCAAGCAAATCTTGATTTTACTCACCCGTTCTTAAAAGATCGTGAAGTGAAACGAGTTGGTTATATTGTTATCTCTACAGACCGTGGTCTGTGTGGCGGTCTAAACTCAAACGAGTTTAAGAAAGTTGCACTTGATGTTAAAGCGTGGAAAGAAAAAGGTGTTGATGCTGAATTTGCTACTTTAGGTAGTAAAGCAGCTGGCTTCTTTCAACGTTTTGGTGGTCAACTACTCGCTAAAAAAGCGGGCCTAGGAGATAAACCTTCAGTACAAGACGTTATTGGTCCTGTAAAAGTTATGCTTGATGCATTTTCTGAAGGCAAAATAGACCGTTTATTCTTGGTATATAACAAATTCGTTAATACCATGAGGCAAGAGCCAATTATAGATCAGTTACTCCCTTTGCCAAAAGCTGAAGAAGAAGTATCTGCTCACACATGGGATTACTTATACGAGCCAAATCCAGAGGCTATTTTAGAGTCTTTGTTAGTACGCTTTATTGAGTCTCAAGCATACCAAGGTGTGGTAGAAAATGCTGCCTCTGAACAGGCTGCTCGTATGGTTGCAATGAAAGCTGCAACTGATAACGCAGGTGACCTTATGGACGAGCTACAGCTTGTTTATAACAAGGCTCGCCAAGCAGCAATCACACAAGAAATTAGTGAGATTTGTTCTGGCTCAGCAGCAGTTTAATGCTTCGGGTAAAGATTAACGAGAGGAATAGACATGAGTTTAGGTAAGGTCGTCCAAATTATCGGCGCCGTTGTGGATATTGAATTTCCACAAGATAGCGTGCCAGCGGTATACCACGCACTAAGAGTAACAGATGGCGATTTAGCTGGTTTGACTCTAGAAGTTCAACAACAGCTAGGTGGCGGTGTAGTGCGTACTATCGCTATGGGTACTACTGATGGTTTACGTCGTAGTGCTTTAGTTATGAATACAGGTGAATCGATTCAAGTTCCAGTTGGTAAAGCAACACTTGGTCGTATCATGAACGTACTTGGTGAGCCAATCGATGAAGCGGGTCCAATCGGCGAAGAAGACCGTATGTCTATTCACCGTGCAGCACCTTCATACGAAGAGCAATCAAGTTCAGTTGAACTTTTAGAAACTGGTATCAAGGTTATCGACCTTGTATGTCCGTTTGCTAAAGGTGGTAAAGTTGGTTTATTCGGTGGTGCCGGTGTTGGTAAAACTGTAAACATGATGGAACTTATCCGTAACATCGCAATCGAGCACAGCGGCTACTCAGTATTCGCAGGTGTTGGTGAGCGTACACGTGAGGGTAACGATTTCTACCATGAGATGAACGATTCAAACGTACTTGATAAAGTATCGCTTGTATACGGTCAGATGAACGAGCCTCCTGGTAACCGTTTACGCGTAGCGTTAACTGGTCTTACTATGGCTGAAAAGTTCCGTGATGAAGGTCGCGATGTACTTTTCTTCGTAGATAACATCTACCGTTATACTCTTGCTGGTACAGAAGTATCTGCACTACTTGGTCGTATGCCATCAGCGGTAGGTTACCAGCCTACACTTGCTGAAGAAATGGGTGTGCTTCAAGAGCGTATCGCTTCTACTAAGACGGGTTCAATTACATCAATCCAAGCGGTATACGTACCTGCGGATGATTTAACGGATCCATCTCCAGCAACTACCTTTGCTCACTTAGACGCAACAGTAGTACTTTCACGTGATATCGCGTCACTTGGTATCTACCCAGCGGTAGACCCACTTGATTCATCTTCACGTCAACTTGACCCACAAGTAATTGGTCAAGAGCACTACGATACAGCACGTGGCGTTCAAACAGTTCTTCAGCGTTATAAAGAACTTAAAGACATCATTGCAATCCTAGGTATGGACGAGCTTTCTGACGAAGATAAGCAACTTGTATCTCGTGCACGTAAAATCCAACGTTTCCTATCTCAGCCATTCTTCGTGGCAGAGGTGTTTACAGGCGCGTCTGGTAAATACGTATCACTAAAAGATACAATTTCTGGCTTTAAAGGCATCTTAAACGGTGAATTTGATGATATGCCAGAGCAAGCGTTCTACATGGTTGGCTCTATCGAAGAAGCTCAAGAAAAAGCCAAAGGCATGTAACTAGGAGGGTAGTATGACAGCTATGACTGTACATCTTGACGTAGTAAGCGCTGAGCAGAGTTTGTTCTCTGGTCTTGTTGAATCGATTCAAGTATCTGGTAGTGAAGGCGAGCTGGGTGTAAACCTAGGCCATGCTCCACTACTAACTGCCCTTAAACCTGGTATGGTACGTTTAGTTAAGCAATTTGGTCACGAAGATGTGATATATGTTGCTGGCGGTACATTAGAAGTTCAACCAAATCACATCACGATTCTTGCAGATACTGCGGTTCGTGGTGAAGATTTAGATGAAGATTCTGTACAAAAAGCTAAACGTGAAGCTGAAGAACATATGGCGAATTCGTCAGCTGTTGAGTTTGATTATCAGCAAGCGGCTACGCGACTGGCAGAAGCAGTTGCTCAGTTACGCGTAATTCAGC
Organism: Pseudoalteromonas sp. RB2-MNA-CIBAN-0110; assembly: GCF_040309305.1. Classification (NCBI taxonomy): domain Bacteria; kingdom Pseudomonadati; phylum Pseudomonadota; class Gammaproteobacteria; order Alteromonadales; family Pseudoalteromonadaceae; genus Pseudoalteromonas; species Pseudoalteromonas sp. RB2-MNA-CIBAN-0110. Next base: position 51,445 of record NZ_JBEOOQ010000032.1, read on the forward strand.
AATTACGTCACAAGTAAGCCTATCCGGTTTGTAAAAAGCCCACTTTAAGTGGGCTTTTTTGTGCCTGTTACTTTTGTATTTACACTAAATACCTTAGTCCGATTATTATCTACACTTTTACACTTATATCCTGCCGGAATCCTCGCTACAATAACGTCATCCAATTAAGTGTGTTTTTTCAGTCAAGATTCAGTACTAATAAACTAACCTACTGAGTATTTGCACAAGAAGTGATTTACGTAATCTTCTGATCAAACATAAGACTTATTTAGCTAAAACAACGAAAAAAGGAAATTGTTTTAATGGCTCTAACAACTATTATTCTTGCTGCGGGTAAAGGTACTCGTATGCGCTCTGCTCTGCCTAAAGTTTTGCACAAAGTTGCAGGTAAACCAATGGTGCAGCACGTTATTGATAATGCGATGGCATTAGGTGCAACGACTACAAACCTAGTTTACGGACACGGCGGCGAACTATTACAACAACAACTTGCCGATAACAATGTAAATTGGGTACTTCAAGCTGAACAACTTGGTACTGGCCACGCAGTAGCGCAAGCCAACTCTTATGTTAATGATGAAGACACAGTATTAATTTTATACGGTGATGTACCACTAACAAAACAATCAACACTAGAGCGCTTATTAGCCGCAACACCTAAAAATGGTTTAGCTGTATTAACGGTAAATTTGGTAAACCCAAATGGCTATGGTCGAATGCTTCGTGCCGGTGGTAAGTTAGTTGGTATTGTTGAGCAAAAAGATTCAAGTCCAGAGCAGTTACTTATTAACGAAGTAAATACAGGCATTATGGCTGTTAACGGTAAGCTATTAAAAACATGGTTAGGTAACTTATCTAACAATAATGCACAAGGCGAGTACTACTTAACAGATATCGTTGCAATGGCTCACAGTGAAGGCGTAGAAATCACTTCAGCTCAGCCAGACCATGCAATGGAAGTTGAGGGCGCAAATAACCGCGTACAACTTGCAGGCTTAGAGCGCGCTTACCAAGCATGGCAAGCAGAAGAGTTAATGTTAAATGGCGCAACACTTGCTGACCCTGCGCGTATTGATGTGCGAGGAACAGTTACCACCGGTGAAGATGTACTTATCGACGTAAACGTTATTTTTGAAGGCACGGTCACGCTTGGTAACAATGTACAAATAGGTCCTAACTGTGTCCTTAAAAATTGTAGCATTGGCGATAACGTTATTATTAAAGCTAATACGCTGATTGAAGATGCCACAGTTGCAGATAAGTGTACGCTTGGTCCTTATGCTCGCCTTCGCCCAGGCGCTGTAATGGAAGAAGACTCACACATTGGTAACTTTGTTGAGATGAAAAAAACCCGACTAGGTAAAGGCTCTAAAGCCAACCACTTAAGTTATTTAGGTGATGCTGAAATTGGCGAAAAAGTGAATATTGGCGCTGGCACTATTACCTGTAACTACGATGGTGTTAACAAAGCAAAAACTATTATTGGCGATAATGCCTTTATTGGTTCTAATTCATCACTCGTTGCCCCAGTAAATATAGGTGCAACTGCAACAATTGGTGCAGGCTCTGTGATCACCAGTACCGTTGAAGATGACCAATTAGCAATAGCACGCTCTAAACAGCGTAATTTAACGGGTTGGAAACGCCCAGTTAAAAAATAACAATAGAGGCTACTTAGGTAGCCTTTTTTATTTTAGTTGAAGTTTAAATTGCTCTTTATAGCGTCTAGACAAGTTAAGTACTTTACCTGTAGTTAATTTTATTTCACTGTCGCCACTGGGTAGTGGTGTAATAGACTCCACTTTATCGAGTTTTACGCCATGGCTGCGGTGAATTCTACAAAACCCCTGCACTTCAAGTTGTTTACTTAATGCTGTAAGCGTTGCCCTTAACGGATATATACGTGAGCCTATATGTAGGTTTACATAATTACCCGACGATTCAAGCCAATCAACATCCTCTATTTTTATAATGAATTCTTTTCCGAGCTTTTTAACTAATAGGCGGTTTATGGTCGATGTTGTTTGCTGCTCACTTTCTTCAATTGAAGAGGCTTCACCTAGTAACTGCTGCACCACATATTGATATACTTTGATAAGTACGATGAAAAACACAAAGCTTATAGCGTCTTTCTGGTATTCATAAATAAGCTCAAACCAGCTAAGTCCAAAGTTGTAAGACCCATCATTCAACAAATATATGAATTTACGAACCCCTACCATAATACCAACGTGTAACACGCTAAATATAATAGAGGCACCAAAGTACATACCTAATGAGGCCGTAATATTTTGCCAATTAAAAGATAAGTGTCTTAAAAACCAAATTAAAATAGGGAATATAAGCAAAGTACTCAAGGCACTTGAATACTCCCAAACAAATGGCTCCCACATTAAAAAAGTTAAAGCCCCTTCTCTTTGGGCTTCCATTATTTGGGTTGTAGCGTTTACTGTATTATTAATTAATACGTAAGCACACAGTAATACTGATGCGTAAATGCTTTGAAAACGTTGAAAGTGCTGTAGGTTCATAAATGTATGCTTATTGCTGACGTGGCACGCTTATCCCTGTATACCACCTTTTATCACTATTGCTTGTAATATAAGCACTTATAGATAGTTTTAGCGAGAGCTTTAGGTATGAATAAAGCATAACATACATAAAGTAGTAAAAGCATGAGCACTCAAGTACAACAACCTTCATTAGTTAATTCGCGTAAATATTATCTTGATTGGCTTAGGGTAATCGCATTTGCGTCGCTAATTTTTTATCACATTGGCATGTTGTATAGCGAAAACTGGGGATTTCATTTTAAAAGTAATTATACATCACAGTATGTTGAATATTTAATGTTGGTGTTTTCACCTTGGCGCATGTTGCTCATTTGGTTTATATCGGGCGTAGCACTGCGTTTTATGATTGATAAAGTACGCAGCTTTAAGTCTTGGTTACATTTCACCTTATACCGCTCTATTTTTTTACTATTACCCTTGCTGGTGGGGTTATGGTTAATAGTGCCTTTACAGCTGTTTGCAGAAATGTCACAGCAAGGTGTTATTGATATTAGCTATTGGCAATTTTATTTAGCTTTTATAGAGACGAACAATACGCTTTTTATTAATTATCAGTCTGGAGTGTGGCCGAATGTGGATGTAAATCACTTATGGTATTTGCGTTCGTTGTGGCAATTTATGCTGATCATTATTGTTTTAACTCTTTTTGCACGCTTGCCCTTTATTGCGCCTTTAAAAACATTTGTTAAGGGGGGTATGTCATTTGGGTTTTTAATTACCTTGCTCACTATTGCCACACTATTTACAAGCCATTACTTAACTGGCGATTCAATCAGAGAGACTAACGGCTTAATACTGCTACTCGCAGGATACATACTTGCTAAAAACACTTACTTTTGGAACTGCTTAGATAAAAACTTGGTATTACTAGCTTTGAGTTTTGCGGTTTTGTTTGTACTTATAATATTAAGTTATCAGAAGGTGTTTACTCTTCCTCATTTTATTTTAAGCGCTAGCTACAATATTCAACGTGTTGTAGGTGTATTTTTTGTACTCGCGTTCGCTCACCGATTTTTAAATTTTAATACTTACTATTTAAAACAGCTCAATGTATGGGTGTTTCCCTTTTATTTATTGCATCAAAGCATTTTGATTATTTTGTGTTTTTTACTACAGCCTTTAAGTTTAGGGCCTGTTGCTGAACCATTCATCATTATTACAGGGACTTGGTCTTTTTGCGGTGTTATTACATGGGGTATTACACGTATTGATGTACTTAGACCTTTGCTAGGGGTTGCAATTAAACGAGATTATTCCCCTACTGTAAAAATTCTTGGTTATACGGCCGCTTTAATTTTAATAACTCCGCTAGCGTATAAGCTAATTACTTAGGCTAAGGGGCTGTATTAAAACTGCCATAATCTTGTCATGCCTGTGTGTTGATATTTAGCAAATACAATACTAAGGAAAATCACATGTTTAAAAAATCAATTATTGCGCTGTCACTTATATCTGTTCTTACTGGTTGCTCACTTGATGGTGACGATGGTCAAAACGGCTCTCAAGGATTACAGGGAGAACAAGGCACAGGTGGGACTAATGGGTTAAATGGTATAAATGCCAATTCAGCATTAAATATTAACCTTGTGGGTAGAGGTGTATTAAATGCACAAAGCCCAGAAGGTGCAGCTGAAATAGTTGCATATCAAGCATCTAAAAAATGGATTTACGCTATTAACAGTTCAGGTGATGACGCTGTTGTTAATATTTTACCCGCCGACACCTTTGATACTGCCGCACTCGTTAAAGATAACGAAGGGGTTATAAACGCCACAAATTTAACATCCGTTATTACGTTGCCTTTAAACGAGTTTACCCAAGGCGATGCAAACAGCATTGCTATTGATGAAAATAACAATCTACTTGCAGTGGCAATGGCTGCTGAAAGCACGGGTGATGCAGGTCAAATTGCTTTTTACGATATAAGCGGCGACTCACCTGTATTTATTAAAAATGTTACAGTCGGATTTTTACCAGACATGGTGACGTTCACCCATGATGGCGCAAAGGCAGTGGTTGCTAACGAAGGTGAACCAAGTGGCGACTACAGCGTAGATCCTGAAGGTTCTATTAGTATTATCGATATAACAAATAATGTAATAGCCGATACAGCAATAAATATTGATTTTAAAGCCTATAACAACAAACAAACCGAACTAGAAGCGCAAGGGGTAGTTTTTGCAAACCCAAATGGTCGTACTATTAACGGTAATCTAATAAATACTACAGTAGCTATGGATTTAGAACCCGAGTACGTTAGCATTTCTAAAGATAACAAATATGCTTATGTATCTATTCAAGAAAACAATGCACTTGCAATAGTTAACCTACAAGACAACAGTCTTGAGCTAAAGGGCTTCGGCTTTAAAGATTGGTCAAGCTTACAACTTGATGTCTCAGATAAAGACGGCGGCGTGAATTTTAAATCATACCCAGGGCTCTATGGTATGTACCAGCCCGATACTATCTCAAGCTTTAGTTGGAAAGGCGCTAACTTTATAGTTACTGCCAACGAAGGTGACGCAAGAGAATACTTTTTTGATACAACGGATGAAGCAGACTGTATAGCAAAGGGCGGACTTGATTACGATAAAGACGATGGCTGCTTAGCTTATATAGATGAAAGCCGCGTTGAAGACTTAACTCTTGCTACTAATTTTGATTACTTAAATAATGACGATGATGATATTGGTCGCTTAAAAGTAACAACAATAAAAGGCGATACCAACAACGACGGACAATACGAATCGCTTTATGCTTATGGTGCACGTTCTTTTACTATTTGGGATAGCAATGGGCTGGTGGTTTTTGATTCAGGTGACGATATAGCACGTATAACAGCATCTGTGCATGGTGAATCATTTAACAATAATGAAGATGAAAACAAAGGTGACTCACGTTCAGATGATAAAGGCGCAGAGCCTGAAGCGCTGACTATTGGTAAAATTGACGATCGTACATTTGCTTTTGTTGGATTAGAACGTATGGGCGGCATTATGGTTTACGACATTACTAATCCATACAATGTGCAATTTGAAGAGTACTTCTATAATAGAGGCTTAATCAAAGGAGCTAATATTACAGGCGATTTAGCGCCTGAGGGAATGGTATTCGTTTCAGCAGAGCAAAGTGCAACAAGAAATCCACTCTTAATTGTTGGAAATGAAATATCAGGCTCTATTGCCGTATGGGAAATAGCATCTAAATAAATCTTTAATTTTAAATAAAGCTGTGTGTTGTTTGTTTAACATACAGCTTAGTTTAAAACTTACTAATACATCATCAATTGATACATAAATTATGAGTGTTTTTTAAACTAAAAGTATCCTACAGCCCTTTATTTGTATAGCTTTCATACTAAATTCATTTAATTGTCAAAAAGCTGAAATAAAACATTGACCCCCGCT
>NZ_JBEOOQ010000033.1:0-54791 GCF_040309305.1 Pseudoalteromonas sp. RB2-MNA-CIBAN-0110
AGCTCAGTTGGTTAGAGCACTACCTTGACATGGTAGGGGTCGGTGGTTCGAATCCACTCAGTCGTACCAACATTTAAAAATCCTAAAAAAATTGTACGACCGTAGCTCAGCTGGTTAGAGCGCTACCTTGACATGGTAGAGGTCGGTGGTTCGAATCCACTCGGTCGTACCAATTAAACTCTATATTTCAAACAGTTAAAAATCCTATTCAATCTACTCGTTTAATTTTTTGTTGAAAATTAAATTCTTAGTTTTTTTATTATTTTGTATTCAAAATTTTAAAATAACGAGAGCCAAGCCTCAAAAGATCATCCTAAAAATTCCAGTTTTTATCGATTTGTGCCCAAACTTGTGCCCAAGCGCCCAAACCACTTTTTTAGCTCTTTAATCTTCCTCAAAATTAGACCCCTACCCTTGCAAATTCACAAACCTCAAATCACAAATTCCAAACCAAAAATTTCAAATCAGGTGACCACTACCCTAATATTTTCCGTGTCATTTCATGAAATATCCTATGACCCCTATTCTATAAACGTAAAAATCCAAGCAGTCACGCTTAACAGAGTTGATTTAATTAATTGTAGATATCCTTAGTTTCTTACTGGATATTATGCACAGAAGAATTCTTAATGGCTGGAAAAAATCAATTGGACAACAACATCAAAAAACGAAATCTAACAAATTAATCCACTAGATTACATCACCTCAATAATGTTTTGTCAGCCAGAGGCAAAGTCAACACTTGATTACTAGCTTTCAGTGCTTACTGATCTTAGTAATCGTGTGTTAAGGATATTTTTATTACCTGTGTTGATGAGTTAACAGGTTTTCCTGAGGCCATTGCGACTATTTTCCCAGAAACCGAAACTCAGCTATGCGTAATTCATCAAATCCGTAACTCAATGAAATACGTAGCGTCTAAGAATCAAAAAGCATTTATGGCTGATTTGAAACCTGTCTATAAAGCAGTCAGTTAGGAATAAGCTCAACTCGCACTTGATGAGTTAGAGGCTAAATGGGGAAATGCTTATCCATTAGTCATTAATTCTTAGCATAGGAAATGGCATAAATTACCCCATTACTTTAAGTACCCAGAGCGCATCCGGAAGATTATCTATTCCACCAATGCAGTGGAAGCAGTACATCATCAGTTCAGAAAATTAACCAAACCAAAGGGCACTCCCTAATGAAAATAGCTTACTGAAATTATTGTACGCAGGCATATTAAATGCGTCAGAGAATATGTAGGACGATGCCAATTCATAATTAGAGTCTCTGCTTATCCTAACTAGCTATTTATTTTGAAGGGCGTTTAGACAGCGTACTGGATATTTAAATAATTTAACTTTTCTTTTACCGTAAAATCAAAATACACGTGTAGGTTAGCTGTACAACGTAATTTAAAAGCGTTTGCTAACCTACAGAACCTCAATGTATCAACATGAAAATTCGACTGTAATCTCTCCTAAACCTTCGTACTTTATTGATGTTTTTTTATTTATATCTAATTGCATTAGACCGTTATAAGAGCCGGTAATAAAGATATGTCCTGCTTTTAATTCAAACCCATTTTCCGTTAAAAAGTTAATAGCCCAATATAAAGGAAGCTGCGGCAAACCTGCCGGATGCTTCCCTGCATAGCTTTGTAAATCTTCGCCCTGTTTAACATCAATATTTATATCACTGCTCTCGTATGCTTTTTTAACGTCTACTTTAGAGCCTAAATATACACCTTGATTAGATAATCCATCGGCCAATTTTTCATAGTGTGTTGCTTGATAACCCTCTGGAAATCTGTTTTGAATAAGCTCCAACGCTAAATGGGCACTACCAATGGCATTATCTATATCCTCATTTTTATATTCTTCATAGCTTGCTAGGTCTTTGTTTAACACAAATGCAATTTCTGGCTCAATGAGCGCTTTATTATTTTTTGTGAAAAGAGCACAACGTCCCATAGATTTAACCGGAGCATGCAAAAGTGGCGCGAGGATAATCGTGCCATCACCTGATGGAAGCATACATTTCCAACCATACACTTTTTGGTTATTTAGCTTAATCATCAACTTCTGAACTGCTAAAACGTCGTCTATAGAATTAAGCGTTATATCTGATGATAAGTCTGGTATCGCAATGCCTTGCTCTCTTTTATTTAGTAAATGCTTAGCGATATGTTCAAGCAAGATTGAGTTATCCACTGTAGTTCCTTTTTTGCTATTGAAAGTTATTTGCATAGTAATAATAACAGTGTTCTTGACAATTAAATATATGATGTTTAGATTTGTCGAACGTTACTCTTTTGCGAATTTACTTCTTGTTAAGTGAGTAAACTCTCAAAGGTTGAACTTTACCTGACGACACGACACACAAATATATGGAGATCACTATGCGTTCAAAGAAAAAAATTGCACTCGGTGTTTTAGCCGCTCTCTCAAGCTGTTCATTTGCTCAAGCTGCTACAAACGATAAAGTAAAAGACGATACTGAAGTCATTGTTGTAACGGGTGTTCGTTCAAGTCTCGAGGCCGCATCATCTCTAAAACGTTACAGCGATAGTGTTCAAGATAGTATTGTTGCTGAGGATATTGGTAAGTTTCCCGATCAAAATGTGGCTGAGTCTTTACAACGTGTTCCTGGTGTTTCAATTAACCGTGTAAATGGTGAGGGCTCAAAAATAACCGTTCGTGGTTTTGGCCCAGAATTTAACGTTGTTACATTAAACGGGCGCACATTAGCTACTTCTGAAATTGGTCGCTCGTTTGATTTTCAAGTATTAGCAGCTGAGCTAATATCGGGTGCTGATGTCGTTAAGTCGCCTACGGCTAAAACACCTGAAGGGAGCATTGGTGCTTATGTTAACGTTAAAACTGCACGCCCATTAGATAACCCCGGATTACATGTACTTGGCTCTATAAATGCCAAATACAGTGAACTTTCTGGCGAGACGAGTCCTGAATACTCTGCGTTATTTAGCAATACGTTTGCTGATGAAACATTTGGTTTTAATATTGCCCTTTCACAACAAAAAAGTGATAACCGATACGATTCAATGGGCACTACCCGTTGGTTATTACTCAATAATGAGCCAGGTGTGATTGAAGGCGACATTCATAATTTAGATGGCAATGTGGTTACGCCAACTATGCTTCGCCATGCTGGGCGAATTGAATACGCATTAGGGCAAGAGCATCGCGAACGTACAGGCATTAATACCAGTTTTCAGTGGGCACCAGATTCAAGCTTTACCAATACTTTTGATTACATGTATACGGATCTCTCAGTAGAAACTCAAACTCAAGGTTTGCAAGCCGGTTTACAGTATCCTAATTGGCGAAATGTGGTTGTATCAGACAACGGTACTATTTTATCAGGCACTAAGTTTTCGGGTAAAACACTGGGCGGAACTGGTGAAAATGTAGATTTTAGAATTGATGGTTTATTTCAAGAGCTGGAGTCAAAATCAAAAACACAGGCATTTGGGTTTAATTCTATAAAAGAATTTGATGTATTAACGCTTGAGTTTGATATAAGCCATTCAACATCAAAATCAACGCCGCGTAGCGACTTATTAGTTCCTAATTATATTTCACCGGAGCGAAACGACAGTTTAAATTTTGATTTTAGAAACACTGATACCGTTAATTTAGACACAACCATTGATTATGCTTCGCCGACAAGCGTGAGAGCACATTGGAATCAAGTTTCACATTACGAATTAGAAGACACGATTACAGAGCTGCAAACAAAAGGGAAATACCTACTCGATTTAGAGTTTGCTGAAAGCCTAACCTTAGATTCAATCGATTTTGGTATTGCGTATTCAGATCGCGAAAAAGTAAGGGATCGCTTTGAAACATTCCATGAAGATAACTGTGGTTTAGTAGCACCGAATGCCGATATTTGTGGCGAACTTAGAGATATGCCTGATGACATATTTTCAGCAAGTCCCTATTCAGATTTTTTAAGTAGTGAGCCAGGTAATTTTCCGCGTGACTTTTTGTTTGCTGATATAAATAAATACCATAGCGCTATTCGTGATATGACCAAAAATCCAAATTGGCCAAACGAGCAATATAACGAAATCGCATCATCAAGCGTCACCGAAGAGAAAATAAGTGCTTATTCGCAGTTTAATCTCAGCGGCTTAATTGGTGATTACGATTGGCGCGGTAATGTGGGAGTCCGTTATGTAAAAACGGATACAAGCTCAAGCGGTTACGGCAAAAGGCGCCTAGGTTATACGGGCGAGCTTGATAATGGCCAACCTTTATTAGTTGTTGATTACACAGACTCAGGAAGCCTTAAAGCCAAAAATAGTTACACTAACTGGTTACCTAGCGCTAATTTTAGTATTAATTTAAGTGATAACTTATTGGTAAGAGCCGCAGCGGCTAAAGTTATGTCGCGCCCTGCCATTGACGACATTGGCGTACAAACAACGTATACCGATATGCAAGCAGGTAGCTTTTCTCAAACAGGTGGCAATCCTTATTTAGCACCTTATAAAGCTAATCAATACGATTTATCTTTTGAATATTATAGTGATAGCGGCGATTCTTACGCGGTTAACTTTTTCAAAAAGGATATATCTAGCACAATTGCACAAATAACTTATCTAGATAATACGCCTGATATTTGGGATGGGTCGCAATACGTTGATTCATCAGTAAGTATTGATGGATACGGCAATGTAAACGAAACTATTAATACTAAACAAAACCAATCAGGCGGCTCAATTACTGGAGTAGAACTTGCTGTACAACATAATATGGATTATTTACCGAGCTTTTTAAATGGCTTAGGTGTGCAAGCAAACTATACATGGGCTGATACTACAAATAAAAACACACAAAAAATAGAGCTTCCAGGTGTGACCGACCCAGGTGATAAATTAGAGGGGTTTGCCGAAAACTCTTATAACATTGTTGTCTACTACGACAAAAATGCATTTCAAGCGCGTTTAGCTTACAACTGGCGAGATGACTTTTTAAGTAGCCGAGCTGGTATACGCAGTGGTGGATTACCAGAGCATACTGCGGCTTATGGTCAGCTCGACTTTAGTATGTCTTATGCGGTTAACGATAACTTTACGCTAACAGGCGAAGCAATAAATATAACTGATGAACGTACCTATCAATATGCCGATGTAAAAGAGCGCGTTATTAATACCCAATATACTGGTCCGCGTTACCGTATAGGTATACGCGCTAAGTTTTAACGCTTTATTGAAATAACCCAAATTGCTATAAAGATCGCTCATCAGCGATCTTTATTATATTCCCACTATGTCAGTTTTAAACATATAAACAACGATTAAAATTAGTTACCACTCCCCCTATTTTGTGCACATTACATTGACCAGCCAAACATAATATGTTTATATTAAAGATATGAGCGAACTTATATATTACGACCTAAAACAAACATCAGGAATGGCAGCAAGCCTTTCTGTTCAAGTGGCTAAAGAAATTGGCAGACGCATTGTGTCTGGATCATTTGAAGCCGGCAGTTTAATTGATGATGAAGATGCACTCGCTAAACGCTACCAAGTAAGCCGTGTAGTAGTACGCGACGCGGTAAAAATCTTAGTAAGCAAAGGCCTACTTGATGTACGCAGAGGTATTGGTACGCGTGTACTACCTCGTGATAGATGGAATATGCTAGACGATGACGTATTAGCATGGCATTTATCAGCACCACCTAATCGTAAATTTTTAGAGCAATTAATGGACGTGCGCCTAGCCTTTGAGCCAAAAGCAGCACGTTGGGCAGCTGAACGTGCGCGCCCTGAGGATTTAATTGAAATTGCAGCCGCATGCGAGCGCATGGCTAAAACAGATAACAGCGTAGAAGATTTTATTATTGCTGATTCTTTATTTCATAAGGCCATTATAAAAGCAGCGCAAAATAGCTTTTTAGCTTCTATGGAAGGCGTTATTTATTCTGCACTTTTAGTTAGTATTAAAGTAACAAATAAAGACCCGCGCGATAACGGTGCATCTATTCCGTTTCATCGTGAAGTGTACGAAGCCATTGCTGCAAAAGATGGCGATAAAGCCGAATTTCTCACCGAAAAACTCCTTAAAGATGCCAGCTTTCGTCTTTCTGCGACAGTAAATAACAAATAGCCATTGTTTATTGTCGCAAATTCATATAAATAGTACGTATAAATAAATAATACGGACACTAAGATACTATGAGCGAATTAACATACTACGATCTAAGACGCAGCAGTGCCATGTCACCTAGCTTACCGGTACAGGTAGCTAAAGAATTAGGCCGTAGAATTGTTGCTGGCACATATACTCCTGGCACACTGATTGATGATGAAAACCGTTTAGCTGAACGTTTTCAAGTAAGTCGAGTTGTTGTTCGTGATGCAGTAAAAATTCTTGTTGGTAAAGGGCTTTTAGATGTACGCAGAGGCATTGGCACTCGTGTAAAAACCCGTGATAACTGGGCGTTGCTTGACGATGATGTTCTTGCGTGGCATTTAAGCGCCCCACTTAATCCTGAGTTTTTAACTCAATTAATGGAATTTCGTTTAGCATTTGAGCCCAAAGCAGCCAGTATTGCAGCGCTTCGCGCAGAGCCTGAAGATATTAAAGCCATTGAAGATGCATTAAATGAAATGCAAAGCTCGGTAAGCGATTTAGATAAGTTTGTTATTGCTGATGCACATTTTCATGGCGCTATTTTACGCGCTTCTCATAATGAGCTATTTATTTCGATGGAATGCGTTATTTTTTCAGCGTTGCTTGTGAGTATTAAAGTAACAAACCAAAGTGCACAAAGTAATCATGCTTCTATTCCGTTTCACCGAGAAGTATTTGATGCTATTGCCACCGGTAATAGCGAAAAAGCACAAGCCCTTACAGAAAAGCTTTTAGCTGATGCTAAAGCAAATTTAGCTAAGTTAATGGATATTTAATTTATTTTAAATAGCACCGCTAACTCATCATTTAATGTGAGAGGAATGATGAGTAGCGATGCAAGCACAACAACGTTTATCGCAATTTAATTAAAAATTAATTAAAGATAATATTCAGCATAATTTTTAGCATTAGTCGTAAATTCTTCTAAACCCATTCCTGATTTATACAAGCCGCTTCCTAAACCAAAACCCGATGCCCCAGCATTAACAAATTCATCCTGGTTTTGAGGCGATACACCGCCCACAGGGTAAATATCAATACCCGAAAGCACTGTTGTAATTGCTTTTAAGCCTTTTGGGCCAGCTGTATCTGCTGGAAATAACTTAAGCGCGTCGGCACCAGCATGCAGTGCAGCAAAACCTTCAGTGGGTGTATAAAATCCTGGTACGCTGTATAATCCTTTTAATTTACTATAACGGATCACCTCTACATCGCTATGCGGCGATATAATAATACGCCCACCCGCTTCAATTACCTGATCAACTTCGTCTTTAGTAACAACCGTGCCCGCGCCAATAATGGCTATATCTGCGTATTTATCACTTAATAACTTAATACTTTTTAATGCCTCAGGAGAATTAAGTGGCACCTCAATAACGCGGTAACCAATATCAATAAGTACTTTTGCATAATCAAGCACTTCATTTGGTGTAATACCGCGTAAAATAGCAATCAGTGGTAGTTGCTTCATAGCATGAGTTAACGTAATTAATGACATAATTGAGTTTCCTTTTTAGTTAAAAGACCGGCCTGTACAGCTAGTGTAAACATGCCTTTAGTAGATGCCGTAGCACTGTTTAAAATAGAAGAAGTGAAGCCGAGTTCTTTTAATGCTTCACAATAGAGAGTGTTTAAACTTGAGTTACCAATTAAATAAACATGCTTAATGTCGTTTAGCTTACTTTTAATACCCGCAAGCTCAGCGCCAATAAGTAAACCAGATAAGTAACTAGGTACGTTTTGCAGCGTTAATTGTTTATCTAGCTTTAAAGTACGCGCACTAAATAATGCACTTAATAAACTGCTCTGAACTTGACTAACACCAACGCCTTTTAAAAAACTTGGCATATCTGTTGGTGTTTTATCTAGTGACTCTAGCCCTTCACCTAAAATGCTTTGTTTAGTCAATAAATCAAACATTTCGCCGGTCATGAACGTACTAAGACTTGTAATAACCGTTTTTTGGTCAGTATCTTTTGCAACTTGAACCCACTTAGAGTGAGTACCGGGTAGGCAAAACATAGTCTCACTCAATGTTTGATTACTTAGCTCACCCGCTGTTTGCTCTACATCTAATACAGCGCCAAATACTTGTACTTCTTCACCGCGCATTACATCGCATACATTATTTTCCATAACGTATTTAACACCCGGCACAATACTAATTTGTAAGCCTGCTTTATTATTTGCTTTACAAAGGTTTACGCTCATACTACCGAGATTAGCTGGCGCATTTACATAGCCTGTATCTTGCCAACCTATAGCACCGCCTACCATACCCGCCATAATAATCGGCATTTTATGCTTTGATAACCAGCCTGATATATAACTAAGTAATACGGTTTCTAAACAGTCATTTTTAATACAAAGTACGCCCTGTTCACCATTAACAGTATCTAAAATGCTGCCTTTGCCATCGACTAAAAAAGCTCTAAAGTTAGAGCTTCCCCAATCAACCACAATTAATGCTGGTAAGTTGCTTTTGTTATCGCTCATAAGCCTTGCCCTTATTTATTAAATTGATACTTCGTAATGTTTAATAAAATCAAGGTCGGGCTCAATACCAAGGCCTGGACCTTGTGGTAGCGCAACTGTTCCGTTGTTATTTTTAACTTGCTCGTTAATATTTAGAGACTCTTGCAATAACTGCTCTCTAAATAAGTTTGGCGTTGTATCGTACTCAAGCATAGGTTGTACTGGGTGTGCAGCACCTGGTAAATCAGGTAACGCAGCTAATAAATGTAGATTAGTACCTACCGCAATAGCCGAACCCCACACATGGTTTATAACAGGCACAAAATGCGCGTGTGCCATAGCTAATACTTTTTGATATTCGGTAATACCACCGAGCGCACACACTTCTGGCTGGAGTAAATCAACGCAGCGGTTTTTAATTAAGTCTCTAAAGCCCCAGCGGGTAAATTCGGCTTCGCCACCGGCAATGCTCATATCAAGTGCTTCACATAAATCGCGATAGCCTTGATGATCCTCTGGTGCAACCGGTTCTTCAAACCAGTACACGCCTAAATTTTGCAGCTCTCGACCTAGCGGAATAGCTTCGCGCGCTGTATATGCATGGTTAGCGTCAACCATTAGGCGCATATCGCGGCCAATACCTTTACGTACAGCTTCAACAAGCTTTATATCGCGGTCTGGCGAAAGGCCTATTTTCATTTTCATGGCCGTAAAGCCCATTTCTTTAATGCGTTGGCTTTCTTCGGTAAAGCGCTCTTCCAGGTTTGGAAATTTTTGTAGCATCATGCCGTAACCATAAGCCGGAATGCGGTCTCTAAAAGCCCCCCCTAGTAACTTATAAACGGGTTGATCTAAAAATTTACCTGCAATGTCCCACAGAGCAATATCTACACCAGATAAAGACTGAATAGGCATGCCTTTTTGGCCATGATCGCGCAGTAAGTTATAAACTTTATGCCAAATCACTTCTCTGTCGAGTGGGTCCATGCCCAAAATCATAGGCTGAATTACATGCTCAACAATTGTTTTATTGGCAAACGCAACGCCGCCACCGCCAAAACATTCGCCCCAACCTGTAATACCGATATCCGTACGAACTTCAACTAAATGTGCGGTACGTTTAGCGTAATACTGCTGCGAATAACCAAGTTCTTCTTCTAGGTCGTACTGTAAAACGTGGCTAATAATTTGTGTGATTTTCATAGTCTGTTCCTTAAACCTTTAACGCGCGAGAAACACGTTTATATGCAAGGTAGTCATCTAAAGCTAACAACGAACAATCAACACCCACGCCCGATTGCTTAATACCAAAATGAGGTAAATTAATGCTGTATTTAATGCCGTTTACTTGTACTTCGCCAAAGCGTAAATGTTTTGCAAAGTAAGAAATAGTCTCTTCGTTACTACTAAAAATAAATGAACTTAAACCAGCGTCCGTGTCATTTGCATCGCTAAGTACCTGTTCGTTATCACTAAACGTAATAATACTAATAACAGGGCCAAATATTTCGTCTTTGTATAGATTCATGCTCGAATCTACATTTGTAAGTACGGTTGGTTCGTAAAAATACCCATTAACGCCTGTAGGTTTTTTACCACCTAATTGCAATTGTGCGCCTTTTTGCTGTGCATCTTTAACTAGTTCATCAATACGTTGCCATGAGCTAGCATCCATAACAGGGCCCATATCAATGGCCTCGTTTTTATCAAAACCAACTTTTACTGCTTTTGCACGAGTAAGTACTTTTTCAATAAATTCATCAGCAACGCTTTCGTGTACAAATACACGATTTGGGGTAACACAAATTTGCCCTGCGTTGGCAAACTTAACGCCACAAATCACATCGGCTGCGTTATCTAAATTTGCATCGCTACATACAATGGCAGGTGCATTACCACCAAGCTCCATTGAATAACGCTTGATTGACGTAGCACCTGTTGCAATTACATGCTTACCCACATTAGTAGAACCAATTAAAGTAAGTACAGAGGGAATAGTTGACGCTGAAATAGCATCGCCTACGGTGCTATCTGTGCCCGAAAGTATGTTAACCACACCTGCTGGCAAGCCGATTTTTTCACATAATTCGCCTACAGCATAAGCAGACAAAGGCGTTTTGCTTGACGGTTTTACTACAAGCGGACAACCCGCAGCCATTGCTGGCCCTAATTTATAAGCCAAATTTAATAATGGAAAATTCCATGCTAAAAATGCAGCCGCTACACCAACAGGCTCACGCGAAAGAACGTGGCTGTGTGTACCTTCATTATCTTTTAATTCTTCATCGGCGATATTAACAATGGCATCAGCGTAAAAATTAAGGCTATCAACTAACATTTGAAAGTCGTCAGCGGTTGACTGCCATGGTTTAGCCATTTCTAAATGTACGCATTCACGTAAGTGTTGCTCGTTTGCAATTACTGCATCACGCAGTTTAAGCATCCATTGAGCACGCTCTGTTGCAGGCGTTGTTGACCAACTTGAAAATGCTTCTTGCGCAGACTCTAAGGCCATGTTTGCTTCATTAATACCTGCAGCCGAAATTTCGCCTACAACTTCGAGTGTTGCAGGATTAATAATTTCGGTCGTTGCGTCACTCGTTATTAATTTTCCACCAATATACAGTTGTTTAGAAAGCATTCTGTCGCTCCATTATTATCTACAACACCCTAAGGGCTAAATGACTAAAGTAAGACACACAGGCCTTAATACATAATAACTATTTAAACATATGATGTTTGATTGAGCAAACACAAAATACATTTAGTTAACAAAAAAACTCATATGCCAAGATTTATGAGCATTGCCTTTAATTAAGCCCTCCTCTTCACTCGCCATGGCTTTGTGTAAAGAATCGCTATTGCCTATACAAGGTTCTATCCCAAGTACAAAAGGGGGTAGCTGCTCATTGGCAGACCAACCGTTGTAATTAAACCAAAGCCCTAAGTGACTTATGTTTGTTGATGAAAATTCAAACCCGCAGCTTTGCTGAGCTTTATCATCAACCAGTTTTACAATTATACTTTGATCTTTATGAGTGCCCGTATTTAAGTGTTTGCTAAAAACCTTACTTGCAAAACCACTGTTATAGGGCATAACTTTATTTAGCGGCGGGACTTTAGTTGAGCACTCACTCCAGTTAATAAAGGCACTATTAACGTTATAAAAATGACTTAGCCCTTCATCAACTTTAAACTCCATATGTTTGTTATTTATTAAAATACGCATCTCTGGTTTTATGGCAAAAATAGGATGCGCTGACCAAACAAAAGGGAGATTGTGAGTTGTGTTATTTTTTACGTGGTAATCAACAAGCAGCCGCTTACTGTGTTTTTTTAAGGTAAACGTTCTTATAAATGTAAAAGTAGAGTCAAAAACCTCAGCTTGTAAGCTAAGTATTATCTCTTCATCGCTAATATGGGTATTAGTTATTTGCCATGCTTGGCACCACAACTCACCATGATCATGTGAAAAATGTGTTTTATTGGGGATATGTTCGTACAGCTGAGGAGAAATACCCGGAAAACATTCATCCCAACCACCGCTATCATGCTCAGAAAAGTCATTATTTTTTGCAGGTTTTAAAGTGATTTGTTTATCGTGAGCAAGCCACTCTCTATTGTGTTTTAAGCTTACAATAGAGATGACTTTTGCACCCAACTGAGGAATAACTGTAATAGCAAGCTCACTATTTTTTAGCAAAATAGCCTCAAAACCATGAGCCTTACAGTGTGTTAAGTTAAGCACTTTAATCGTGATAAATTACAGAACGGCCACCATCAATGATTAAGCTTTGCCCTGTCATAAAACTCGAATCTGAACTGGCTAAAAACACGGCTGGGTAAGCAATTTCTTCAGTTGTTCCATTTCGTTTTAGAGGATGTACATCGCCCATTGCTTTGCGTGAAGCTTGCGGATCGTCTGTTTGCTCCCACGACTTAAACGCCATAGGTGTTTCTATCATGCCTGGGCACAATGCGTTTACTCGTATGTTGTGCTTTGCGTATTCAACGGCTAAGTTTTTAGTTAACCCTATAACCGCATGTTTAGTTACCGCATACGGAAAATACCCCGGTACAATTTTATAAGAATGTACAGAACCTACATTTATAATACTGCCACGGCCTAACTCTTTCATATGCTCAAGTACGGCTACAGCACACTGCCACATACCTTCAACATTAACCGCAAAGCTATCACGCCACATTTGTGGCGTAACGTCATCTACGTTTCGCCCGGGGCTAATTAAAGCCGCGTTATTAACTAAAATACTGGGCTTGCCGAGCTCATTAACTACTTTTTCAACCATGTTTTTTATAGCCGTTTCGTCGCTAATATCGGTATGAGCAAAAATAGCATCAAACCCTTTGCTTTTTAGCTCTGCTACAACACTTTCACCCATTTCTTTATTTATATCAGCAACACACACTTTAGCGCCTTGCTCACAAAATACGCGTGCTACTGTTTTTCCAATTCCATCGGCTGCGCCAGTGACAATAGCAACTTCGTTTAATAATCGTGATGACATAGTTATATTCCTTATTTATTGAGCCCAGGGACCAAATCGCGTTCAATGGCCTCAATAGACTTGCCCTTAGTTTCGGGAAGTATGAATGCCATAACAATGCAGCCTACAATAGCGACGCCTCCGTAATATAAAAACGTATTTGCTGCGCCCATGTTCTCTAATTGCCAAGGGAAAAACTGCTGAATACTCCAGCTAGAAATACTCTGTACTAAGGCGGCAAAGGGTAGCGCAACACTGCGTACTCGGCTTGAAAATATCTCCGAGAATATCACCCACATTATTGGCCCTATCGACATATTAAAGGCGGCTAAAAATGCGAATAATCCAAATAAAACATACGCAGGACTAATATTTATAGAAGCATTAATAATTGCACCGGTAACAACTGGTAGCTCTTTTTTACTGTAAATAGTGGCTAGATCTGCTTTTAGCGCAACATCAGTGCTGTATATTTTATTTTCGAAAACGTGCAGCTTTGTAATATCTACTTTTTGCTCTGCAACTTTGGTTATTGCTTCACTGTTGAGTGAGTACGTGGCATTTTCAAAACCATACCAAATTGATACATGCGCAACAGCAATAAGCAGTAAACCGGTAATAGTTAATGTTCTTCTGCCAAGTTTTTCAACAAAGAATATGGCGACCAATGTAAATAATACAGATACCGCACCAAGTACTATTGTTTGTAAAAAAGAGTTTTCGACGCTCATACCTATTTGTTCAAACACGGTAGGTGCATAAAACAATACGGCGTTCATGCCGGTTGCGCCCTGCACTACCGCGTAACATACAGCAAGTAGCACAACAAAACGCATAGGCTTACTAAACAATACTTTAAGTTGCTCTAGTGCACTGTTTTTTGAATCTTCTTGAATGGTTGCTTTAATATCATTAAGTACTACTTCGGTATCGGCGTTATTGATCCCCATACCTTTGAATACAGCGCGTGCTTCTTCATCACGTTTTTTGCTCATTAACCAGCGCGGCGATTCAGGAATCGTCATTAATAACGAAAACCAAATAATATTAGGCACAATTTCAAAGCCAAGCATATAACGCCAAATATTGGCTTCATTTAACCATTCAATTGAGCCCATGTTTTTAACAAAAAAGTAATTAACAACAAACGCAAATAAACTACCTAACGTTATAAGCAACTGATTAACTGATACAAATTGGCCGCGTTTATTAGCGGGTGCAATTTCACCAATATACATAGCTGAGACAGTTATAGAGGCAAATGCGACCCCTCCTATAAAGCGTCCAACAACCAGCATGGGGTAACTTACCGCAAAAGCAGAAATAACCGTAGAGAGTGAATATGTTAAAGCAATGCCAATAAGTACCTTTTTACGACCAAATTTTTGGCATAAAGTACCTGTAAAAAATAGTGCGATGATTACGCCAACAATGGCGCAACCCACTACATTACCTGTTTGTAAACTGGTTAGCTCAAACTGCGAACTAACATAGCGTAACGCCCCCGATATATTGGCCGCGTCTAGGCCAAATACAAATCCGCCAAATGCTGCAATGAGGGAGTACTTAATTGCTTTTGTTGATTGTGTGTGTGTGTCTTTCAATGTATTACCCTTAGTTTTATTTTTATACTTTTACTGTGTTGGTAATGAGTGCTCTACAACATATAAAAGAATAACATTGATAGAATTAGTAAAAACAATATAAACATATGATGTTTATGTGTGCAATGTGTTTTTCCTCTCACATCTAATTAATGTAAGAGGAAAAAACACAAAATTAATATTTAAAGTGAATACGTAAAATTAAAAGCCGTCTATTTTAACGCAAGGCTCAAATACACCTTTTACCGCATTTTTAAATGCAAGCGTAGCGCCGTGAGGTATAGCATTAAATGGGGTATCTTCTAGGCCACATTGTGCTGACGTTACGTAAAGTGTTGTACCATCGTCGCCAAACGCTGGGCATGTAGGGCGAGGTGTTTGAGTCGCTAAGCTTTGAATTACCTTAGCTTCGGGCGATATGCAATCTACACGTGCGCCATCCCAAAGTGCAATCCACATGTTGCCTTCGCTATCAATTACAGCGCCATCAGGTGATACAGCTGAGCTCGAATAGTCAAAAAACAACACACTTTCTCCTATTGGCGTACCCGTAAGTGAGTCGACGTCAAATCGGTAAATTTTTTGCGTTTTTGAATCTGCGTAATAAGCTCTAGCACGCGACTTATCAAAACAAATACCATTGGGTATGGTTAAATCACTAACAACTTGAGTAAGTACGCCGTTGTGAAAACGATATATTGCCCCTTCGTTTTCGTGAGCATCGCCGTGCATTGTGCTTATCCAAAACCCACCCCACGGATCGGCACGCCCATCGTTACTGCGGTTGTCAGGTTTATCTGCTTCAACGCTGCACAAAAAAGTTTGCTTATGCGTGCTGGTATTATAGGTATTTAGGCCTTTATCACTTGCTAGTAATAAGGTTTCATTGTTTACCCAAGCCAGAGCGGTAACCATATCATCTAAGCGTTGCTCAACTTTATGGTCGCCTTTTTTGCTGTGCAAAATATGGTTTGGAAAATCAACCCAATAAAGCGTTTGTGTGATCGGGTGCCACAAAGGCCCCTCGCCTACAAAATTTAGTGTGCTGTCAAAAACAGTCGCTGTAAGTGTATTCATTTAATTCTCTAAACTAGTTACCAGTTAGTATGTGAACCATCACGCTTTGATAAATGCGGTGCTTCGGTTTCTACAGGGGTTGCCAATCTAAACGCGGCTTCGTTCACTTCAACACCTAAACCAGGTACTTCAGGGATAGTAAACTTATTGCCTGTTAATACATGCTGCTTAGGAAAAAGAAGTGGATCATGGGCGCCAAACTCACTAAACGGACCTTGGTGTGTTTCCATTAAACCTAAATTTGGCAGCGCTGCAGCAAAGTGATTTGTTGCCGCTGTACACACAGGGCCAAGCGGGTTATGTGGCATAACATCGATATAATGTGCCTCAGCCCAACCAGCCACTTTCATTGCTTCTGTTAAGCCACCAATGTTACACACATCTACACGTAAATATTGAGTAAGCCCCTGCTCTATATAAGGCTTAGCTGCCCATTTAGAACTAAACTCTTCACCAATCGCAAAAGGAATATGCGTTAAAGTACGCAGCGTTTTATACGCATCAGGAGATTCATGACGAATCGGTTCTTCAATAAAATCGAGTGTATCGGGCTTTAAACGTTGGCAAAACGAAGCAGCCTCAGCCACGCTTAATCTGTGGTGGTAATCAATACCGAGTGTAATATCAGGCCCAAGTACTTTACGCAGCTCATTTAAACAACGAGCTGTGCGCGTTATAGATTCTTGTGGTTCAAAAAACACAGGGTCGTCAAAACGACTCGGTATCACTCTTATTGTTGTCCAACCTAGCGCAATAAGTGCTTTTGCTTCTTTAACTAAATCGTCAAATTTATCAGGATCGGCCTCTGTATAACAACACGCAAAGCACGCTATGTGCTCGCGTTGTTTGCCCCCTAATAACTGATAAACAGGCACTTGTAGTGACTTACCTAAAATATCATAAAGAGCAATATCAATGGCTGAAATAGCAGCCGTAATTACACGGCCCCCTTCAAAATAATGGCTGCGGTAAAGCTCTTGCCAAATACGGCCAATTTTACGTGGATCTTGTCCTTTCAAAAATCCAGCAAAGTGATGTATCGCGCCAATAACTGCTTGCTCTCGATTTGATAAGCCCGATTCGCCCCAGCCAACTATGCCACATTCGGTTACTACTTTTACTAATAGCTGATTACGTTTCCCTACGCAGCCTAAAAGCGCTTCAACAGATTCTATTTTCATTATTATTACCTATGCGTTATTAAGGTTGAGTTGCTGGTAAACGGTATTTATCCATGCGGTCTATATCGTATTTTTCGTATTTTCTTTTTAATAACCAGCGCGGACGCTCTAACGTTAATTCCCATTCAAACAATGATTTAAACATAGTTTTAACACGTTCAGGATTTTTTGCTGCTAAATCTGTTTGTTCACTAATGTCTGTGCTTAGGTCGTATAGCTCTGCTGGGCGGTCTGGGTAACGAATAAGTTTCCAATCGTTATCGCGTATTACAGCTCTGTTTTCTTTTTTCCAGTACATCACTTTATGTGGGCGTGCTGTGTTTTTACCTTGAATATAAGGGAGTAAATCAACGCCATCAATATCATTACCTAACGCCTTACCTTGTGCGGCACTGTAAAAAGTAGGCAGTAGATCTAGTGTGCTTACTGGGTAGTCGTAAGTCGAACCTGGTTTAATATGTTTTGGCCAACTAATTAAGAATGGTACACGAATGCCCCCTTCTAACTGGTTTGATTTAGTCCCTGCAAGTGGTGCATTATTTGAGGCGTTTTTGTCAGATGGGCCACCGTTGTCGTTTGAAAAAACCACAATAGTATTATCATCTAAGCCTAGCTCTTTAAGTTTATCAAGTACATAACCACTGGCTCTGTCTAACCCTAGGGTCATTGCAGCAAGCTCTTTACGTTTGCCCGTTAAGTTTGGAAACTTAGCTAAATCTTTAGGATCTGATTCAAGCGGAGTATGTACTGCGTTAAAAGCTAGATAGATAAAAAAGGGTTCATCTTTGTTTTGTTCAATGTACTTAGCGGCTTCTTTACCTAACTCATCGGTTAAGTACTCTTTTGGCTCTTCGTAATTACCAAAGTCACGCTCTAATTTTTTATCGAAAAAATGTTTGTTTCCATTTTTCATTTCTTGTTCTGAATAGTTAAAGTAGCTTCTGTCGCCACCTCTAAACCCTAAAAAGGTATCAAAACCACGTTTTAAAGGATGAAACCTGTCGGCGTCACCTAAATGCCACTTACCAAATACCGCTGTTTTATAACCCTGCTCTTTAAGATAATCGCCCATTGTTTTTTGATCTAATGGCAAGCCCATATCTGCACCTTTAAGTGCTGAGTTATCGCTCATAAAACCAGGTACGTTAATTTCTTCGTAACCAAAACGTTGCTGGTACTTACCCGTCATTAAACCTGCGCGTGAAGGACCACAAGTAGAATCACTTACGTAACCTTGAGTAAAACGAACACCGCTTTGGGCAAGTTTATCTAAATTAGGTGTTTTAAGCTGCGTACTACCTTGAAAGCCAAAATCACCAAAACCTGCGTCATCAGCAAAAATTAAAACAATATTAGGTTTTTCTGTTTGTGCTTTTGCCATTGCATTAGCACTAACGCAAAAGCCTAAACATACAGAAAGAAGAACAAGTAGCTTATTCATCACAGTTTCCTATTTAATATAATAGTTAAGCACATAGCTAAAAAATATTAATTACACCATAGCTAACATATTGGTTATATTAGACTATTACGGCTAGTTAATTTAATGGTTGAGTTGTAAATAATGCGTTTATAAATCACAATATCGCTACACTAAACAAAACATAACAATATTGCAAACATATGATGTATGATATTTTGAAATTAATTTTTCAATTTCTCACTATTACTTAAGCCTAATAACAGCGTCAGCTTAAAGGCAAAGCTCATTTATTGAGTACTTAGCTGCGGCCTGTTATTTAGTTTTAAGTATGCATTGGTGTGCTATTAAAGGTGGATTCTAAAATGATAAATATAAAAAACAGCCTTTTTGTTGTTCTTTTTTTATGCAGCTGTTTTTCAGCGATTGCAAACGAGGAATGCCAGTCTTGTCATCAACAACAAACCCATGATTGGAAACAGTCAGACCATGCAAACTCAATGGCTTTAGCCAATAAAGATACCGTGCTTGGTGATTTTAATAATATAACCGCGACCCACTTTTCTCAAAAAGCCGTATTTTATAAAGAAAAAGAGTCCTTTTTAATTGATTTGACCGAGCAAGGCACTAAAAAAACGTACACCGTAAGTTATGTATTTGGCTTTGACCCATTGCAGCAGTATTTAATTGAAGTTGAAAAAGGCAAATACCAAGTATTTCCTTTTGCATGGGATAGTCGCGCTAAATCACTAGGCGGAAAGCGTTGGTATGCTAACTACGCTAACGAGGATGTAAAACCTAACGACCGTCTCCATTGGCTGCAACCTCTACAAAACTGGAACGGCATGTGCGCCGATTGCCATTCAGATAATTTAAAGCGTAATTTCAATAGTGAAAAGGAGCGCTTTAATACGCACTTTTCGAATATAAATGTGGGCTGTAAATCGTGCCACAGTGAGATTACTAACGAACACAAAACTAAAAAAGTGACTAAACCGGCTCAAACAAGCCCCACCAATATGTCGCAGTGGAAAATAATTGGCGATAATAAAATTGCTACTTGGCAAGGTGAGCCGCGCGATAACAGCTTTATGCAAGGTTGTTATGCGTGCCACTCATTGCGTAGCCCACTAACGGATGGTTTTGACAATAGCCAAGCGTTTTTAGACCAATTTAGCCCTTCATTTTTAGAACCGAATTTGTATCACGCCGATGGCCAAATTAAAGAAGAAGTGTATGTGTTTGGCTCTTTTGCACAAAGTAAAATGTACAAAGCCGGGGTTAACTGTGTTGACTGCCACGATAAACACACCATGAAAGTTAAAACAAAAACGAATGGGCTGTGCTTACAGTGCCACAGTGCCAGCGAATACAACAAACCCGAGCATCATCGTCATAAAGAACAATCAACCGGTGCACAATGTGTTAGCTGCCACATGCCAACCAACAGATACATGGGCGTTGATGACAGGCGCGACCACAGCTTTAAAATTCCGCGCCCTGACACATCAATAAAATACGATACACCTAATGCGTGTGTGCAATGCCACGACGGTCAAACCAACGAATGGGCAGCAAGCACGCTTGAAAAATGGCATGGTAAAGCACCGGCTTTGAGTGCAAGCGAGCACAGTATGCTTGAACTGCGCTCATTAAAAGCGATATCGCAAAATGCACATATGAGCTTAATTAATGACTTTTCGTTAAATGAAATAGACCGCGCCAGTGCAATTGCCTATTTAGGTAATTCGGGCGCTGAGCTAAACGATGCCACAGTAAAAAGTTGGGTTAATTCGCCGCTCCCGCTTATTCGCTTAGCGATTGCTAAAGTAGGCTTTTTACTCCCCGAAGCAGAGCGCTTAAAAAGCTACAAACAACTATTAACCGACAAATTAAAGTCGGTGCGTGTTGCTGCAGCGCAAAACCTAAGCCAAACAACAGCGCAGTTAAACGGGCTTAATCAATCAATTATAGAGCTTGCACACGCCAATACCGTCAATACATGGCGCGGTGAAGGCAACATCAATCAAAGTATGCTCGCGCTTAATAAACAAGACATAAACGGTGCTATAAAGTCGTTACAAAAAGGCATTAGCGTTGACCCTTACTTTGATGCAAGTTATGTAAATTTAGCCGATATTTATTATCGCCTTGGTCAAACAGCGAAAATGCAAAGCACGTTAAACAGTGGTTTAAAGGCCGTACCTACGTCTGCGTCGCTGCACTATGCAAACGGTATGGCGCTTATTAGAAGCGGTAACAAACCCGCTGCGGTTGACTCGTTTAAACACGCAATGGCACTTGAGAATAATAACGTGCAATACGCTTATTTATACTTTTTAGCACTAGATAGCATTGGCTCAACAGCGCAAGCCGTGAGTGAATTAAAACTCAAAATTGGTGCTTATAATAATGCGCCGCAGCTTAAAAATTTAGGAATGAGCTTTGCTCAAAAGCTTAAAAATGCTGAGGATTACCACTTTTTTGCTCGTTTAAAATAATTTTTAAAAATTGAATTATTTTTCATTCTAAATTTGTAATTTAGATTAGAGATTAAAATTCAAACACTTAACTTAATAATCTTGTGTTACTTAAACGGTAATACAAGGTTATAACCTCAATATCACAAGCAACATTTAATAAACAAGTAATCAACATATTGCACTTGCAAACATCATATGTTTAAATTGTTAGAATGAATCATTCGTGATTATTTACACTTCTTGATTGCTTATAGCTTTATCGCAATTAAGAGTCGCTGTTTAATTAGCCTGATTCTAAATAACAGATACTGCCGTTGCATTATCTGCACACACAGTAATTATGAAGAAACGGAGTGGTTAAAATGCTTAAACACAGTAAATTGCATACAGCAATATTACTTGCATGTTGTTCTTTATCAGCTTTCACACACACTGCATATGCACAAGAAGAAACAACCGCAAAACAAGCTAAAAGCAATTCAGACGATTTTGAAGTTATTTTAGTGAGCGCACAAAAACGCGATCAAGCATTAAAAGAAGTTCCCTCTTCAATCGAAGTGCTAAGCGGTGATTTAATTCAAGAAATTGGTATAGATAATGGGTTTGATCTAGTCACCTACTTACCTGGTTTTGGCATTGATGACAGCAGTGAAATACGAACTACAACATTAAAAACACGTGGTATAGGCACTTTTACAAATTCAATTGGCTTACAGTCTTCAAACCTAGTCGTTATAGATGGTGAAGTATTACCTCGCCAATCAATGCTTAACTTACCTATTTCAGATGTACAGCGTGTAGAAGCAATGCGCGGCCCACAAGGGACTTTATTTGGCCAAAACACATCAACAGGCCTATTGCATTATGTAACTAAAAAGCCGCAACTAGATGACCGAGTTTCAGGCACGGTTAGAGCACAAGTTACTGAGTTTGATGGCACTGATTTTAGCGGCACCGTAAATGTACCACTTAACGAAAACTGGGCAGCTCGATTTAACGCACAATACAGTGATATTGATGGTTGGATAAAAAACACCATGCCTGGTGAAGAAGATTACACTATTGGCGCAAAAACAACGAAAGCTGGTCGCGGCCAACTTTTGTACGACAACGGTGAAGAGCTAAACGTACTATTTCGCTTAGAATATTCAGAGACAGACACAAATTGTTGTTCTCTTACTCGTTTAGGTGGAATAAACCCAGATTTTGGCCCTCGTCCAATCGTTAATGTAAAAGACGATGGCACTATTGAAGGCACAACCTATAACCGTGTAAATCCTGAGTCTACTTTTGAAGAAGCCGGCGGCCCGGTTACATCACGTAATGCAGAAGGTAACTTTGGTAGAACAGAAAATTTTGGCTTTTCAATATCGGCTGATTACTACCTAAATGATGAAATTACACTTAGCTATAATGGTAGCTACAGAGATTTTGATTTATATAACAGTTCAGCATTTTTTACTATTAATTTTCCTGTAGAGCGAACCGCTTTTGGTGGTAACGAATCGGTTGATGTTCTTCAACAAGAGTTTCGTATTTCGTCATTTAATAATGAAAAATTTGATTGGGTATTAGGTCTTTTTTACCATGATACCGACGGTCAGCGCTCTGAAATACGTGACGGTTGTATTGCAGGTAACCGTGGCTTTATTGAAGGCGGCGAATTAACAGGGTGTTATTCAAAGCAATCTACCGATGCTTTTTTAGCTAACTATGCAACTACTGGCGATGACGACCGCTCATTACTAACACCTTCTCGCTTACTAAATAGTGGTGATTTTACAACTGGTTTTGAAAACGTCGCTATTTTTGGACAACTTGAATACCAAATAACTGAGCAATTAGATGCTACTTTTGGTTTTAGATTATTACACGAAAAAAGTGATGCAACCTTTGCACGTACAGATTTGGCAACACCTTCTACAGGTGTTGGAATGGAAACATTCAATGAAGTATTAGAACTTGCTCAAACAGATCCATCGCTTATTTTACGCCAAGACGCGCCAACTAAATTTGATAACTCAGACACCGCATTTATATACAAAGCGGTTGTAGGTTATGACTTTACTGATGATATTCGCGGTTATGTGAATTATTCTACCGGCTATAAAGGGGCATCTTACTTTGTAACAACAAATACCGATCCTGCCGATGCAGACAACTTCCCTACCGATCCTGAAAACTCTTCAAACTTTGAAGTAGGTCTGCGTTCAGCTTATTTTGATAACGATTTACTGTTTAACTTTACGTACTTTGATATGAGAGTTGACGATTATCAAGTACGTGCCAGCCGTGTAATAGATGAAGAAAATAACATTATTTTTGCAGGCTATGTAAACGCAGCACAAGCACGTTCAACCGGTATTGAAGCCGATGTAGTGGTTAAAATATCAGATAAATTAAAGTGGTCGTTTAACTACGCTTATTTTGATGCTCGCTACGAGGACTTTGCTGATACACCTATAAACTGTCCTGCTGGTGATGGTGGTTTACTTGCTTCTCGTTGTACAACTGATTCAACAGGCCGTCAGAGCTTTGATCAAACGGGTTTATCTTTCCCTAATAATGCTGAGCAACAATTTTTAAGTACTATTTCATATAATACACAAATTGCTGATACAGGCTGGAATGCTAATACACGTGCAGTTTGGCGTTATAATGGCAGCCATACACAATCAATTAACGAACTTGCCTTTGGCGAATCAGCTAACCCATCGTCAAGCATTTGGGATGGTTACTTAAGCGTAAGCAAAGATAACTTACAGTTTAGTGTATTCATTAAAAACTTATTTGATAAGTCGTACACTACTCGCCAACGTATAAACTCTGAAGGTTTTGGGGAAGCATTCTACCCTCGTGACTGGAGTCGTTATGTGGGGGCAAGCGTTCAATATAGCTTTTAATACATAACGAAAACTGAATATAAAAAAATAGCGCTAATTAAGCGCTATTTTTCTATCTGCATTTTATTATTTAAATTACTTACAATGGCTCTTTTCTACCAACTAACTGCCCGTTAGCATCATTTATTACCGCATTGCTAATATCTACATGTTCATTATTACTCCAACGAACCGATACATTATTTATCTCTGTACACGTACCTAAACCAACGTGTAGCTTGCTGTTTTCGCTTTGTGAAAAGCCAGCACCTGTTGCGCCTACAACGCGTTTATAAGTTTGCCCACACGCTTTTATAGTCGCAGTAGCTCCCAATGCCGACACACCAGCGTTAGGTGAGTAACCAATATTAGTGACTAAAAAATTATGCTGCGCGTTTAAAGCTGTGTTGTTGGTAAATAAATGCCAACGGCCGCGCTCGTTTGAATAAATTAAGTCAAGGTCGCCGTCATTATCGTAATCAAAGGCCTGTGCGCTACCCCCTGTTGCTCCAAGCTCAGTTGAAATAACACCATGGTCTTGTAAAGTCTCAAAACCTTTACCTTGCTGATTTAAATACAGTAGCTGCTCGTTAGCTTTTGCCGGATTGCCATAACGTAATACAAATAAGTCACTCCAACCATCGTTGTTAAAATCCCCGGCTACAGCACTGGTTGTGGGTTCGCTAAGATTAATATTGAGTTTGGCTGTTGCATCAACAAATTTACCTTGCTGGTTTTCTAATAATACCGCTGGTAATGGCTCAAGCCCTTTTACTTTGGGTGAATTAGTCACTCTTTTAATAACACCCGCTGTAGGCGATTTAGTATCCCCCGCTACGCGCCAAGTATCGTTACCTAAGTAACCTATGTATAAACCTTTTTTATGTAGTTTTTTAGGCCAGCCAGCAGCTTGCTCTTTTGTTACCTGTACCGTACGTTCACTACCGCCATGCCCTTCGAGTGTTAAAGGCGCACTATTTTTGCCAATAAACACATTAAAATGGGGGTAAGCCATTTGGAGGTTTTCTATTTCAAAATTGCCTTCGATTTTAAAATCTTCAAATTTAAATGCTTCGTTACGAGTAAAAAAAGCAAAATTTTGAGATTGAGCGTCATAAAAAGTGTGTTGTTCAAATTGGTGTTTAGCGCGGGTTAAAAATAAATCAAAGTCACCGTCATTATCAAAGTCGATTTCGGTCATGCTGCTTACATGGCTAATATTGCGATTATTTCCTAGTACAGCCTTACTTTTATTTTTATAACCTAAATCAGATTTACTCTGCGCTGCAACAATGTCATCTCCACCGTAAAAAAATAAATCATTGTGCCCGTCATTATCAAAATCACTAACTAAGGCTTTATATCCAAGCCATTTTGCAGTAGGTAAGTAATCGACAAACTTAAATTGATTATGCCCTTCGTTTTTATATATATGATTAGCTCCCTTTTTTTGCTTTTTAAGTGGAAAAGCAGAGAGCATTAAATCTAAAGTGCCACTGTTATTACCATCAATTAATTTAACCGCACGTCCGCGTGTACGTTCAAAATCATCAAATGTTTCTCCACCTTCAACAGTACGGTCATGATTTATTTGAAACGATACAGGTAAACGCGGTTTTAGGCCTCCACCACCGCCTTGGGCTATTATTAAATCCATACGACCATCTAAGTCATAGTCAGCAACAGCCACGCCGTGTGTGTCGCCTTTAATAATTATCTGTGGTGCTGAAAAGGTATTGTTTTTGTTATTCCAAAAAATTTTTACTGCGTGGGTATGCTCAGTAATTAATACATCTTGATAGCCGTCTTTATCAAAGTCTGCAATCAACGCACTGTCCCATTTACGACGCGATAGTGGCTCAAAAGGTATGATATTGTGCGATTCGCTAAACATTAATTTATTACTGCTGTTGTCGCTTAGCGTTTCATTGCTTGCCCTTTGAGTGGTGTTACATCCATAAAGCAGAACACTTGTAGCGATCAGTGATAAACAAAATAACGTGTTTGCTGGCTTACTATTTTTTTTCATTTAACCCACTCCTTACTTAACTGACTGTAATGGTTTTTGTTGCCACACACGGATGTATTCAATTTCAAAGTCGACCACACCATCATCTTTTTTGCCCTCAGGGCTATTACGTTCAAGCTCTTCTTTACTTTTTGGTACGCCATGCCAAGGAAAAGTCTCCTGATCAAGCCATAAAAACAGTGGCTTAGTGGCTACGTAACCTTTATCAACCCCGCGATGCTCTTTTGCCCAGGCATCAGCTTGTTCTGCAGATACTTCGCTAAATAATTTACCGTCAACATAGTATTTAATTCCTTGGGCGCTCCAATCAATTCCATACACATGAAAGTCATCGGCTACTCTAAAACCTAAGTCTTTTCGTTCTGTGTAAGTGGGCTTGCCCATTACCTTTTTATTCCAATCGCGGATTGACCACCATAATTCACTGTCTATGTGATCTTTTTTAGGGTCGAGCGAATCGCCAAATAATTCAAAAAAATCAACTTCTAACTTTTCGCCCATCGACCAAAATGCACTGCTCACTTGCGCATCAGCGGCTTTGCTTTTAATTTCTATGTATCCGTACTGAAAAGACTTTCTGCCAATAAAGCATGCCGTTGTCAGGTTTTCGTATTTAAGTGCATCGCCAAACACGGGTTTATGTATTTTTTCTTCAAAAGGAAAGTCGGGTTCCCACCGTGTTTCTAGCTTTAGTTTGCCATTTTCTAGTCGGTAGTTATTACCCGAAAATTGCGAAGGTGCGCGGCCTTTCCATACTTTTTTATTTGGATTATCTGGATGCTTATAAATAGGTTTACCGTTTTCTATTTTACCCACAATGTACCAACGTTCTTCATCGATACTGCTGGCTTCAAATTCATCACTTACTTGAGTGTTTAAAACCCACTCGCCTTCATTTTGGGGATCCGTTAGTGGCAGTAGTAACTCATTAGCCGAAGCGCTCTTACTACCAAAAAACATCAACATACTAAGAGCAATTACACTTATTGCTGGCTTTTTAATGTGTAAAGTATTCATATAAAATTTTGCATCCTATAAATCAGATTTTAAAATTAATGTTAGGGAATATTTAGGGCATGTTGATCTTTGTGGATTGAAATTTGTTCAATCTAGGGGCGATTAAATCGCGGCGCGAGGTTTGTAACCTAGTGGGCTAAGTAAAAACCGAGCAACAAAGAGTTAATCGTCCCTAGAAAGAACCCAAAGGGCAGCGCATGTTTGGTCTTTATGCTGCGTTATCGCCTATTTATGGGGAATAACCACACTGCATAGACTCTGCCTTGCCTAAAAACCAAACAGTCTGCTGCAAATTCACCCACCAAAGATCAACACGCCCTAATTACGAGTTCAAAACAAAAATCCCATAGCTAAACTAACTATGGGATTAAAATTAAACGGCGCAGTTATTTGGTAATAAAATCGGTGGCGCTTTTAATACTGCCACCATTTTGATTAGTTCCATCAATGGCATTTTCGCGATAAATAGTCGATCGATTACGCGTAATATCACCTGCATTAAGTCCTAATAATGAATAATCAAGTGTAGCGTCAGCTTGTATAGCAGCATTAATTTTAATGTTGTATCGACCGCCAAACTTTCTATAACGCTTTCTTAGTGTGTTATTGCTACCTTCATCTAAATCTTGTCCAGATGCTTGAGCTGGGGCTTCAATATCACCATCAACAGTAAGTAAAGGGTTGTCGTAACGCTTAACTAAGTCATTCCCTACATCACTTTGAGAATATGAAGACACTACTGCAATTGGTGCTATGGGTTGACCTAACCAACGAGCGCCTGAACCATCGCGAGGCAATTTAAACAACTGAAAATTACCGTTAGAGCCATTTGATGCAGTATCACGAATACCCTCTCGCGGTAAAAAGTAACTACCAGCTTTAGTGATATCTGACTTAAAGTTTTTATTACTAACAATGTGCTTTACCGTGCCGCCTATTTTAGTGTCAGTAAAATATCCACGCGTAAAACCTATGTCGTCCGTATCAGCCCATACCGGCGCACTGCCTGAGTCAGCCCAAATAACAAAAGTGCTATTTTTACCTTCAGTTGTGCCTTTAATTTCTATGTTTTCGTTTATTTTTGTATGCGGTTTTAAAAATATGGCTGCAAACCCACCTGTATTACTAATATCTTCTAATATAATGTTTCTGTATGCACCGATACGTGGACCAGCTCGGTTTAAGCGATCTGTTACTAAACCACTGCCAGGCTCTATGCGCACTGTAATACCACGCTCACCGCTTATATTTTTAAAGTATAAATCTTCGCCACTAAAAGGTTGAATAACGGCATACCCTGTTGCTATTTTTTCTCCACTGATGTCAGCTAAATAACCTTTTTTAGGTATGCGAGCATAACTTGAGTTAAATACAACATTGCGATTTATATTAGTACCACCAGCGTCAGTTTTAACACCTGGTTGGCCATTATCATCTGCGACTAAAAATATATTGGGTGTTTGCGAGAAGTTATCTTTTTGATGTAGACGAGAAATAGAGAAATTTTCGGCATAACCAACTCTCACCATCCGTTTATCCTGAAAAATAGTATTAGTATTTACATCAATAATAAAACGGTCATTTCGGGTCGCATTTGTTTTTGCACCCGTTGTGGTTATTTCAATATTTTCTGCTTTTGCTCCATTGCCGCCACTTTTACCAAAATCAAACAAAATATTTTGATTCATTTTTAAAATAGTATCGGGTTCTATTTCAAGGCGAACATTAGAGGGCATAACAATGCGATTTAAAGTATAAGTACCTTTTTTAATAACTACTACACCACTAACCGCTGATGCAGCATTGAGTGCATTTATAATTTTATTAGTACATTGACCTGGAGTAGATGCACTATTGCTAGTACCACATTGTCCCGTATTAGTGATTGTCGCTTCTACGGTATTAGTAATAGTATTTGTAAAATACCCTGCTTTATTACCAATTGAGTCTGCGTAAGCTGAACTAATTGATGCACTTAGTAAAAGAGTGCAAAACGTAACTTTCTTCTTTTGTGTGTGTGTGAATTTCATAGGTAATCCTATTTAACGTGTGAGTTATGTGCCTCAATCGGCACATCGTTGCTAAAATAGCCATTACTGAATAAATAGTAATAACAGCAATAACTAATATTTGGTCAAGCTGTTATTCACTTATAATATCGGTACGTGTAACTGCGTAATCGTCAATCAAGATTGAATCACCCGTTGGCAGTCCATACACTTCCCAAAGGGTAAACACATCGGTAATTGAGCTCCATGTAGCTGGAATAGCCCAGTCCCGTTGATTAGTTGAATCCTCTACAAACTCGATGTATTGCCACTGCGTAGTAGCTGCGAGTGCTGCGCTAAATAAGCCGGCTTCTGAGTAACGACCTGTAAATCCATTTGCATCCTCAGGTATGCCGTCATAAACCCACGGTACAACCACATGGCGTAACGTAACGGGTTCAACAGGCACTTGATTTAACTTAACCCACACGGCATAACGGTATGTTTTACCAACAGACTCAGCACCACGCCCATAGTTGGCGCTATACCAGTTGCGTTGTTTATTCCAAACTTGCTGAGTTGCAAAAGAGTACGGTGTATTCGCTTCACCTTGAGTAGCAGTACCCGCTGTAATTTCAAGCGATCGACCATTACCCGACACAGAGGTTGCCGATACGCTATAAGTGGCATTGCCTTTATAAGGTGCGCCTTCACCATTGAGGTTAAAGTCGGTGTTAAAGCCTGCTTCGTGTTCAGACACACCCGGCTCACACATTTGGTTATTAACGGTATTAACCGTAATACTTTTTTGCGAAATAAGTGATAAAGGTGTACTTGCTGTATCGCCATCAATAAGCTCAACCGTTACCGTATTTGGGCTGTCTATTGTTGTAGGTGCTTTAACGGCAAGTACTTCTCCAAAGCCGCTTTTTGCGGTTAAGCTTTTCGTAAATGAAACTTCATCGTTAAGTGTCCAATCAAAAGTATATTCGCCGCTTAACTCTGCGTTTAGTAAAGCCGGCTGTACTTCTACACCACTGGCCACACAGATTGGAACGTCCTTGTTACCTGAAGAAGCGCCTAACTCGTTTTTATCGTCGTTTGTTATTGCAAGACTAAAAGCACCTGTCACTGTAAGTGTGGCGCTTGCTGAAGCTTCGGGGTTATCAACACTTGTGGCTGTAATAGTCGTTTCACCGGTATTTTTAGCGCTAATAAGGCCATTTTCATCAATGGTTGCAATATCTTCATCTGCAATTGAATAAATAAGTGCGGGGTTACACGCGTAACTTGGTATCGCTGATGCGAATACACTTGCTTGACCACCAGCAGGGATTTCAATCGGCGATACATTTACCTCAGTTACAACATCATCAATCGCATTGACAGTTAATTGTAATGTACGTGTAGGCAGTGCGCCGCCCGCAGCAATAGCTGCACCATTATTGATAGAATATGTAATGTTATAAATAACTTGGCTCGGAAAGTCTAAGTTACCATCAGCAATAGGGTTACCATCGCCATCTAAAGCGCCTCTTATATCGGTTTGGTCGCATTGTCTTAATGCCGCCGAAAACGCATCGGTATTTACAACTAATTTAGTGCTATCACTTGATTGCGTGAAAGGTGAAATTCGGTGTGATGCAATAGTATTAGCACTTGTTTGTGGGGTAGTGAAATTATTATTAACCACAAACTCTAACTCACTTACGTTTATGGTTGCACCTGACTCAGAGGCTGGTTTACCGTCGATTGTTACGCCTTGCAGTAAATCAATTTCTTGAACTCCGGACTCTTCAATTAATGTGCTCGTGATCACTGCGGTATCGATTACAAGTGCTAAATCAGATTTAAACTGCGGATCATAACCTTCATCCGTTCCGCCGCACCCTGTTAATACTGAAAATATAACACTGCTAATTGCTGTTTTTATTAGTAAGTTATGTTTCATCTTACTCTCCAAATTTTGTAAGGCAGCGCGCCTAACGTGGCCCGCTGCTAATAGTTTCTCAATTAAAAGGTACCGCGAAGACCAACACGGAACTGACGACCTGTTTTCCAAACTGATGCTGTACGCGAAGTAGTTACACTGCCATCTTCAATTGCATTACCTTCATCAAGCACAACCTCTTGCGAGTTAGCTTCAAACGCATTACGACTAAATGAACTGGTGTAATAAATTCGGTTAGTTTCATCAGTTAAGTTAAGTGCCTGAAAAGTTAAGCTAAAGTTTTTATTAATTTTATAACTTGAGCTAAAGTCCAAACGATGGGTTGCCTCTTGCCATGTAGCGCCGCCAACTAAACCTCGGTTAACTAATTGATCCCCGGTGTAGCGACTCGCTAAACGTAATTGAATCCCTTTTTGTTCCCAATACAGTGTTGTATTTAGGGAATGCTTTGGAGTGAAAGGTTGTGGTAGTGGTTTTAAAAATATATCGGTATTACCTACCTGCTGACGATCAGATTCTGAATCTTGGTAGGTATAGTTCATGTTTAAACCTAAGCCACCCCAATAACTTGGTAAAAAGTCATAATTTTGGTTGTAACCTAGTTCAACACCTTTAATATCGGCGCCTTTACCATTGGTTACTGTGGTTACGTTTACAACGTCACATTCAATGCGCCATTGGTCAAAAAAGCCCGCGACTTGCCTAAGTGGCATACAATCTTCTTCGCCACCTGGTGCTCTATTCTCATCGTAATCAAGTAATAAATCGGCTGTTTGTAAATCGTATTCGGTCCTAACATCTTTGTAGTGATACGGAACAACCACCGTTTCTTCAAAGTCTTTCATATCTTTGTAAAAGAACGCAGCTGAAAGTAAACCTGAATCGCTAAAGTACCACTCATAAGACAAGTCGAGATTGGTTGATTTAAGCGGTTTTAAATTTGCATTACCTGCTGAGCCATTAGCAGAGTCCCATTGTTGCTCAAAAATTTGTGTACGTGGGTTTAATGAATCAAAACGAGGGCGCGTCATTGTTCTACTAACAGCAAAACGTGCAATCATTTCGTCGTTAACTGCATAATTTAAGTTTAAACTAGGTAAATAAGCGTCATGTCCGCCTTTTTTAGTTACCCATGCAACGCGGTCTTGTACTTCACGTCCGCTACCTTGTGTTCCTGTAAATGAAGTTGTTCTGTCTAAAAATGGCCAAATTTGTCCGTTACTTGCAAAGTGTGCCCATGCATTAGCTGACGTTGGAACTAAATTTCCGTTGCTGTCGTAAATTAAAGAAGGCAATGCATTGTTAGCTATAATGTTGCCATTTTCATCTACAAACACTTGCTGATTTACACCCAATCCTGTGTTGCCATCAGCCCCGGGAATTACAAATTGACCCGTTTGCGGATCAACAGGGAAAGTAGCTGGATTTGAGCGGTTATACGCATGAGTGATTTGCCATGCCCAACAATTTTGTAGCTCAGCATCGTTTGCTGGTGTGTAACGATGATCAGGCTGCCCCGTGTCAGATACCCCCATAACAGCTGCTGGGCAGGCATCTAAATTTGTATTTGCTAAACCACGCTCAACTAACAAATTATACGCATCAACCATTTGTGGAAAACGCGTATAGTTAATACCGCCTACGCCTGTTGCTGTTGTGTCATCTTTTACATACCTAAGGCCTAAGTTACCTGTTAGCTTGCCATCCATCAGCTCAAAGTTTGCTTTAAAATAAGCGGCTTTTGTTTCGGTTTCAATATTACGACTGCCTGTAATGGTTTCGCGTATACCTACTTCGCCTGCATCTTTACCTGAAACAATTTCAAGCGCTTTTTCGGCATCAAGTAACGGCCAGCCATTAAAAAACTGTGCAGAGCGATCTGATTGAATATCTTCACCAAAATTATCGTAAGGATAGGCACTATCAGCTACTATATCGGCTAAGCGAATTGTACCAAGCCCACGTACTTCAAACGCTTGATCAGGGTCTTCTAAATCTATTAAATCACTGCCATTTGTGGTTGCTCTATTTTGAATAGAGACATCTTTTTTACGATTTGACCACTTAACTCCAAATTCAAGCGATCTAATAAAGTCGCCATCAAGCGCATAGTCAAAATCAACAAAAAGCGACTTGTTTGTATCCGCTAATTTGTTTTTACGAAGCACTAAACTACCTAAGTGATTGTGCTCCATGTCATACGGATTAAAACGGCTGTATACCGCATTAGACGTACCATCAAAGGCATCAAATTCCCCTGGAGTAACGCCAGTTGAGTAACTACATTCTCCATTGCTGCCACAGTCGTAGCCAACCATTTCGTGGCTACCATCGGGCATTGATTCAACTATTTGACGACCTGCCGTGCCCCATGTAGCTGTACTAATAGAGATGTAACGGTCTTTTTCATCATCGTCTGGTGTTTCATCTGTCGTTTTAGAAAAACCAGCTCTTACATTCATATTTAATGAATCGGTAACCTGATAATCAATATCGAGTGACGCTACATTAGTATCAATTTCTCTAAGTCCGTAGGAGCGAACAAAGTTACCACCTGTAGAGCGGCTACTTGATTGCTGCAAGGTATTGGTCGATAAATCAACCCCGTTTAGTGCTGTATTGTCGTCACCGGCATAAATTAAAGGTGTTACAGGTCCCATGTTTAAACGCAGTCGTTGACTGTCGGTTAACACATCTTGCTCTGTATGAGTTACATCTAGCTGAATATCGAGTGACTCTGTTGGTTGGTATTGAAAACCTGTAGACACTGACAAGCGATCTCGTTGGTCATTATTTAATGTAAAATCAATAACCTCACGCGCTAAAACAAATAAATCACCTTCATGTAATATTTGCGTTTCAGGGTCGTAATTATTAAGTGAACTCAGTGGATTTAATAATGCTTCTCCATTTTCACCAAAAAGCTTATTTCCATCAGCATCACATTGATTGCCAAGTACCCTGATTGCTTTGCCTGTAACAGTGTCATGTGCTGTACGGCCAGTTGCATCATCTAAATCAACAATAGGAATTGCGCCGTTAGCCCAATCGGTATTGATACGATCTTGTCGTGTTTTTTGGGTATCTTTAGAGGCGGTTATAATAAAGCCAAAGGTGTCGTCGAAGTATTTATCAGAAAAACTAAAATTAATGCGTGAGTCACTTTCATCAGAAAACTCGTTGTAGCGCCCTTCAACCGTAAAAGAACGACGTGGTTTGTTTAAATTTAGCGGTTTTACAGTTCTAAGCACAACACTTGCGCCGAGTGAGCCTTCATCGTTATCAGCAGAAGATGTTTTAATTACATCGATAGATGACAATATATCTGACGAAAAAGAGCTTAAATCAACACTGTTATCGTTAGTAGCACCCGCACTAGAGCCATCGGTACTTAGCCCGCCGGTAAGTGCTACACCATTCATTGATATTTGATTTAAAGAAGGTCCGGCACCACGAATTGATATACGAGTCCCTTCACCGCCTTCTTCTTGAATACTCACCCCTGTTACTCTAGATAGTGCATCAGCGATGTTTTGATCTGTTGATTTACCTACATCTTCAGCATGAATTGAGTCACTTACGTTGTCGGAAAAGCGCTTTGCGTTTACCGCTTTTCGTAAGCTACTTTTGATTCCTTGGACTTCAATTATTTCGATATCTTTTTGTAGTTTTATTTTCTCTTTTTCTTCATCTTCTTGTGCAAAAGCAGATGATGAAATAAGCGAAGCAATAATAGCTGCAGAGACTGCTGATAACCTAAAGTTATGCTGCATTGTGTGCTCTCCTGTTTATCGGCATCGTTTTTCTCAATGCCAGTGTGTGATGATGTTGTCTATTTTTATTGTTAGTTAAGCGCCACAGATAAAATGAATGAACGTCCTAGTATCCTAATTTCGTTTCAGAGCTTTGCTTAACTTGCGATCAAGTTAAACATATGATGTTTATATTTACAAGTTGTTTACTTTGGTTTTTACATTTTTGTTTCTTTTTCAAACGAAGCAATTTAAACCGCTGTTTTTAAACAATTTAAATTCATTAATATTTAAGTGAAAGTAACGTAGATATTTTTATTTTTTATACAAAACAAAAAAAGAGACCCAAAAGCCCCATTAATAAATAAAAAATGTTGTTGAAAATGATCAAAATTGAGTTGTTCAGAAAGAAATTTACGAGGGTTTATAATATTAATTTATGCTCATTAGAGTATTTACAGCTATCAAAAGCTGCCAATCAGCAGTTTTGAAAGTGGTAAACCAAATGTATTACCCATAAACCTAAAGCTCATACATACACGGCAATACACACGATTTTAATTTAAGAACCTAATTTAAGCGCTTAACTTAAATTAAAACCTTATTTATTATGTAACTTAATTTCACTTACCGT
The DNA here is from genome assembly GCF_040309305.1 of Pseudoalteromonas sp. RB2-MNA-CIBAN-0110. Taxonomy (NCBI): domain Bacteria; kingdom Pseudomonadati; phylum Pseudomonadota; class Gammaproteobacteria; order Alteromonadales; family Pseudoalteromonadaceae; genus Pseudoalteromonas; species Pseudoalteromonas sp. RB2-MNA-CIBAN-0110. The sequence continues at coordinate 35,157 of NZ_JBEOOQ010000033.1, forward strand.
ATAAGGTTTGCCATGCCCAGTATTGATAATGCCTGGGCCTGTAAGCAAGTCAAAATTCGACATAAGCAAAGAGCCTTTATAATAAATAATATCGGCGGGTTGGTCTAATTCACCATTTTCTGAATTGTTATCGGGGTACGATGCAATAACGGTTACATTTTGGTTTGTATCAATTTTTATAACTTGATTAGTTAAAAAACCTGCAGCGTATAAATTACCTTGAGGGTCTATAGTTAAGCCATCAGGTCCACTTCCTTTTGGAAGTGTTGCATAGGTACTTTGGCCAAGCAGGTTGTTGTTTGTATCAAACGTTAATTTATAAATTAAGTCGTCACCTAGGTTGGTTACAAACAAGTTACCCTGTGAGTCAAACACTAAGCCATCAAGTCCAAATTTACGTTGCTTATTAATTGTTTTAGCCAAAAACAATAAATGCGGATCATCTGTACTGTTAGTCACTAATATATTGGTATCTGTAGCTTTAAAACGATATATCCCGCTGAGAGTCTCGGTCTTATTTTTACTTGGCACACGCAGTTGAGTTACGTAAATATAGCCATTTTGATAGCGCACACCATTTGGCGAACTCATGCCTTTTGCTACTATTTGAGTATTGATGACTTTGTTATTTTTTAAGGTGAGTTTAAGTAATCTAGCTTTGCCAGCACCTTGGTTATCGGCTATAAATAACGAGCCATCGGGGGCATAGGCAAGGCCCATAGGACGGCCCTTCCCTTTATTATTTGGCCCCGACAACTGGGCTATTTTAGTAAACGTTTTATCATTATTAATATTAACCAGCACACCCGCTTGTAGCCCTTTATTGGCATAGTTAACACACGATAAAGTAAGCTCTCCTGAAGGAGAGACAGCAAAAGCGTCTGGGGTTGGGCAATAATCAGGGAGTGATGCAAATAAACTCGCACTCTCAAGCAGTGTATTAGACGTTTTAACAGACGCTAAAGATGCACTTTCTCCCCCTTTATTTATATTTTTATTATTGCTTTGAGCCGTGTGGGTACTGCAACCAAACACAGTAAATAAGCACACTAAACCCGCTAATTTATTTTTAAGATGAGTGATGTTATTTTTATTCATTATTGCTCTCTTTTACTCTTAATTTTTTGCGAAAAAAAAGCAAGGCTTGTTACCAAACCTTGCTTTTTACCTCTCATAGTTAACTTTGTCGTAATCAAACGTTGTAATTAAAAATTGATTACTTGATCTGTCCCAACCTTAGATTTACTGATTACTTCGCCATTGCTGTAACGCACACTTACGTTATCTATTTCGTTGCACTGGCCTAAACCAAAATGAACCACATTATCAAATGATTGTGTATAAGGTGCAGCATCAGGCGACACGCGCCTTGTAAGGGTTTTACCACAGCCTTTAAGTGTCGCTATAGCGCCAATTGGGCTTGCATTATGCTTAAGTGAATTACTTATACGCAGTAATGCATAGTGATTACTGTTATTGGCTTGATTACTAAATAAGTGCCACTGACCTCTGTCGTTATTCATAATAATATCGACCTGGCCGTCTAAGTTGTAATCAAATACATTTGCGCCTGAGCCAATGGTACCTAAGGTGTTTGTTATTAATCCCGAATGAGTCGCTTGGCTAAATGTGTTATCGCCATTATTTAAATACAATATTTGCGATGTAGGCGTTACCAAGTTGCCTTGTTTAACAACAAACAAATCTTGGTAGCCGTTGTTGTTAAAATCTCCCACACTTACGCCGGTCGTATTTAAATTTGTTTTAATGCCAGCTTTAGCACTCACATCTACAAATTTTCCACTTTCATTTTTAAGTAACAAATCTGATGGAGCTATTGGTTTTCTATTTACCGTATAATGTTTAACACCGGTTACAACACCCGTTGTAGGTGAAAAAGTATTACCCGCCATACGCCATTTATCATTGCCTATATAACCAACATACAAACCTTTATTAGGTTGGATATCGGCCCAGCCTAGGCCATTACTGCTAACAATATTGACGTTTTGACCACTGTGCCTTTCACCTTCAAATTTATATTTATAAGTGCCTTCGCCTACAAATACATCTTGGTTTGGATAAGGTGACTGGTAGTTAACTAAATTAAGCGTATCGCCAATAAGTAAGTCATCATATTTAAATGGTCCACGCTTGGTGTAAAAACCAAATGTGTGGCTTTTAGCATCAAAAAACGTATCGCCTGCTTGTAATGGGTTAGCACGACTTATATATAAATCAAAGTCACCATCATTATCAAAATCGATTTCGCTAACACCCGTCGCATCCATTATTTTATTAGGTAAAACATTGGCGGTTACGTCACTAAAGGTAAAGTCACCATTGCCTTTTAAAACACGTAAAGCACCGTCGCCGTAAATCACTAAATCGTCAATTTTATCGTTATTAAAGTCGGTAATAAGGACTTTTTGACCATCTCGATTAGTTTTTGGTAAATCAGCTGCGTGGGTTATATTGCCGCTACCATCGTTTTTATAAATAAAATTACTGGTTTGTTTACCGCTATTAGCCTGCGGGAATCCCATTAGTAATAAATCTAAATGACCGTTGTTATTGGCATCAAAAAACTTACTAGTGCGCCCACGCAACGTTGGCAGTTTGGGTGAAAACTCACCGCCTTCAACAATTTCTCTTTTGTTAAAGTGAAATAACTTAGCATTACGCGCGTTATCGCCAGAGCCACCACCACGTGAAAGCAAAATATCCATTTTGCCATCTTTGTCGTAATCGCCTACGCCAATACCGTGCATATCACCCACAATAAGGTCGCGCCCTTTGTCGTAAACGCCTTTATTGTTCCAATACAAACGAATGGTATAACCATGATCGGTAAGTAATAAATCTGGGTAACCGTCGTGGTCTAAATCGCTTATTAATGCGTTATCCCATTTACGGCGATTTTTGTTTTCTAATTTAATTGCTTGGTGCTGCTCAGTAAATAATGTTTTACCCGGTGTTAGCTGAGCACCCGCTAGGGCACTCGCTTGTTGACAACCTAGTAAGCTTGCGCCCATGCATAACAAAGAAACATGCCATACAATTGTTTTTACTTTCATAAAGTCTCCATGAATTTGATAAAACTTACTTAGTTGTTTTAAACGTTTTATCGAATCGTGGCATGGCATCTAATCGCCAGTTCGCACCTTCAGTCGTTTCGTGAAACCATTTTGGCTGTTGGTTATCCCAGCTCCATTTTTCCATTTCGCGAACCATGTCGGTTAACAGTGCTTTGTTAGATTTACTTACATCGTGTTTTTCAGAAATATCGTTTTCGATATTAAATAACTGCCATGGTTGCTGGTTAACTTTTAATGCTTTCCATTGGTTCATACGAATTGCAGCATCGCTGTAACCCTTACGATGGCGAAGTGCATAAATAGGCTCATCTTTATGTGGGTTTTCATTTTTAATAAATGCAGGCCACATATTTGTACCATCTAAATGTTGGTTTTCTTCAACTTTAGCGCCCGCTAAAGCTGCAAATGTTGGGTATAAGTCAAGTGCCGATACAGGATGCGAAAAACGCTTGCCCGCAGGTACATGTTTAGGCCAATGAAACAACATAGGAACTCTAAAACCGCCTTCTTGTGTACTGCCCTTACCTGCTTTAAGTGGGAAGTTATTAGCGCCTTTACTTAATTTGCCACCGTTATCGCTCATAAATACGATAAGCGTATTATCATACTGATTATTTTTTTTCAGGGTTTCTACTAGTTTACCCACGCCGCGGTCAACTGCGTAAACCATACCTGCATATGTTTTACGGTCTTTATTTTTTATATCAGGAAACATCGCCATATCTTCATCTTTAGCTTGCAATGGCACATGCGGTGCGTTGTAAGCTAAATATAAAAAGAATGGATTTTTTTTGTCCGCTGCTTTGCCTACAAAATTAACGGCTTCGCGCGAAAGTGCATCAGTAATGTACTGCGTTTCTTTTACTTCTTTGCCGTTGTGCTCAAGCGGAGTAATGTACTCAAAAATATTTTTTAAGCCTTGTGCCTTTTGCTTTTTATACTGAAGTTGATATTGGTCAGGAAAATAATTATGCCCACCGCCTAAAAATCCATAGTATTCATCAAAACCACGTTTATTTGGATGATACTGCGGCGCATCGCCCATATGCCATTTACCTAATGCACCGGTAAAATAGTTATTTTCGTTTAGTAATTTACTAATAAACTTAGCGTCAGTAGGCACGCCTACGTTTGAGCCGCGTGTCGGTAAATTAAATTGTGAGCCAATCTTATGAGGATAACGACCTGTCATTAATGCCGCTCGGCTTGGGCCACAAAACGGGTGCGCTACGTAAGCGTCTGAAAAGGAAGTACCCGATTTAGCAAGATCATCAATATTTGGGGTAATAATATCCTTAGAGCCATTAAAACCAACATCTGCATAACCTAGGTCATCTGCAACAATAAGAATAATATTGGGTTTTTGTTCACTTGCGTGTATGCCCGCAGAGCCAATTAATAAGGCAAGCGATGATAAAGCGCTCAATAATTTTGTGTGTGTTTTCATAGTGCCAATCTCAATTTTGATAATAAAAAATAGCAGGCCAATTAAGGCCCACCAAAGGGCATTACTCGGCTATAAAAAAGCTTTCATGTGGTGATTAAATTTAGTTAATGATGGGTCTTCAATACGCTTAAGCTCTCCTGCCATTTTATGCACTAAATCAGTAAGCTGTTTTTTGTATTTAGGATTATCTATTTGGTTTGTGATTTCGTACGGATCATTTTTTAAGTCGTATAATTCATCGCGGCTGTCGCCTGGATTCCATACAAATTTCATTTCAGGGGTACGTATAGCTCTAATACCAAACCATCCGCCGTTGTACCATTCGTAGGCATATAACGAAATATCATCTTTACCAGCATCGGCACTATCGCCTTGTTTCATCAATGGTAAAAGTGAACGCCCATCTTCGTCGCCATCAAGGGGTAGTGTCATCCACTGGCGAAGTGTTGGTGCTATGTCTAGCATAGACACTTGGCGGTTAATTATTTTAGGCTCAAGGCTAGGGTCACGAATAATAAGTGGCATACGCATTAATTCGTCGTAGGCATATGGGCCTTTGTCATAAAGGTTATGCTCGCCTAGCATACTACCTTGGTCGCCTACTAAAATAATGTGTAGGTCGTCGTATAAACCTTCTTCTTTGGCGGTGTTAATAAGCTCGCCAACTGCGTGATCAATCATGGCAATGGCACCATAGTAAAAACTATGCGCTTTGCGCCAATCGGTTTCAGTCATGTGGCTTACATCGTGCCAAGGCCACCAAATATCATCTTGTGCCATTGGTTTATGTTTACGTTCTATACCAAAGTTTTTAGGAAGTTTTATGTCTTTGTAGTCGTACATGCTGGCGTAAGGTTCTGGTACGCGGTACGGCGGATGAGGTTGCTCAAAACTAACAATACCAAAAAATGGTTTGTCTGATTTGGCCGCATTTTGCAGCATTAATTTGCCTTCGTTTACTTCTTTAGCTGTTACTGTATCTGCGTATGTACCCGGAAGTGTTTTGTAGTAATCGTGCTTTTCGCCGTTTTTATCGCGCTCACCTGCATTCATACGGGCAACATTTTTTTGTGTACCATAAGGCGTAAAAGGACGGCCATTACGCTCTTCATCTTTATCGTGCCCCCACATAAAGTTTGCACCGCGCAGTGCTGGGCCTTGTGCACCTAAGTGCCATTTACCTACATAACTTACGTCGTAACCTACGCTTGTTGCACGTTTAATTACGCTGCCTTCACTAAGTGATAACTCCGAAAGGCGAGAATGATAAAGCCCCACGTTATCGTCAAGCCCCGTTTTATGTCCCCAGCGTCCAGTAAACATAGCCGCGCGCGAAGGAGAGCATAAGCCAGTAGATGTCATCGCTTGATCAAAACGTGTACCTTCGTTTGCTAATGCGTCAATATTTGGCGTTGAAACTGGGCCATTACGATAAGAAAACGTATCAAAGCGCATATCATCAAACAGTAAAATCAGCACATTTGGCTTTTTGGCTTCAGAGTTTTTCAGCTCTGCATCTTTTGCATATAAATTGGGAGCAAATAATGTGCAGCACCCTAACAGCATCACCATTTTTATTTTAAATAAGTTCATGTGTGTGTCCTTTTAAACAACTAAAAATTGCTACGTCAGTGTTTTAGCAATCTGCCTGTACTTTATTATAAAAGCATAAAATTGATTTCAATAATATAAACATATGATGTTTATATTGGCAACAAGTAAATTTTAATTTGGCTAATATTTACACTTTATTAGAATGGGCTTTAGGGTTTTTATTGCTTTAACCACGTTCTCACGTAATCAATTTCCATTGATGTTGGAAAACCTTGTGCAGACTGATTATCTGAAGGATAAAATTGATTACATTTCCATTGTGTATGCGGTGCGCGTAAGCCCTGCGATAATGTTAAGTTCATATCGCGGTGCCAGTACAAATTCTTTTTATAGCCAACCTGAACGTTATCTACATACCATGTAATGTCGTCTTTGGTTATATTAACCCCATAAGTATGAAAGTCTTCACTGGGATCAAATGGTAAGTGATAGCCATTATGGTTTGTTTCTGGCGAGCTACCAGGTCGCATCCACTTGGGTGCGCCATCTTTTATAACAATATTATGTAGGTCGTGGTCCGACTCCTGAAGCGTCTGTTTTTGAGTTAACTCAACTACATCTATTTCACTATATTGCACATCGCCTTCATTCGTTAAAGTACGATCTATTTTGCTGTACATCCAAAATGCAGGTGATACTCCCGGAAATTTATCCGCACCCTTTATACGTGCCTCATAATATCCGTAACTCCCTGTTGCCCTAGACTTAGCAACTCCCGAAGTGTAAAACAATCTATAATTAGGCACTTTTGTTTTATTACAGCCATCCCAAAACGTTCTTAAATGCGTTTCTCGTTTAGTGGTTAGTTTTAATATGCCTTCAGAAACACTGGCATTTTCATCTTTCCAAGACCAAACACCGTAGTTTTCTGTTTGAAAATTCCATTTTTCAGCATCTTTAATATCAAACTCATCTGAGCGTTCAGTTTGTAAAACCCAATTTTCGCCTGGTTGCGCAATATGAGGCATCGGCTGAGCATTAACCCCTGCACTACCAAGGATTAAGCTCAACGATATTGCTATTAGTTTAACCTTATTATTTGTTTTCATTTACTATCCACAACTTAATGTATCGTGTTAATTGAAAAGCGAGCACATAGGTATGTACCCGCTAAAAAACTATTTATTGAGCTGTAACTTCAACAAGCAAGACACCCTCAGAAGGAATATCAAAGCTGGTATTCATTTTATTGCTCGTCATTAAGTTTTTAACATGAATAGATTTACCATTTTTAAGCGACAGATCAACGGTTGCTGTTGTGTGGCCTAAATTTAAAATATTAACCAGGTAACTACCATTGTCTTGCTTAACAGTACGCCATGTTGTGGTTTTAAATGACTCACCATTATCTACTTTTACAACAACATCAGGCGTACTACCCGAAACCTCTGCAAGTGCAGTTTGTTTAATAGCTTCAACATCGGCCCCTTTTGGCATAACAATAAGCTTACCTTTACTGGCAACTAACTTAGCCTTACGCGGATGCCCGTACTCGTCTAAAGACAAGCTTTGCGCTGAGTCTAAAATAACGGTACCACCTTTGTTTAAATACCCTTGAAGCGCTTTAAATTCTTCATCTGTAACAAAGTTATTGCGATAAACCAGTATTGCATCCCAATTGTTATTGTCTTGCTTTTCGATTACATCTTTAGTTGCAAAACCAAGCGGGAAACCTTCAAAAAATAAATTTTCGTAAAGTGTGTAGCCCTTTGTCATATAGTCGTTTGTATTAATTGCTGTTGTTTCAGAGTAAAACAAACGAAGTGGGCGACGCTGCTCTCTAAGCTCAACAATTTCCTCAGAAAAACTATTAAGATCAAACATTACTTGGGTAACTTCGTTAGTTACATGTGGCTGCATATTGTTAGAACCCGCAAATGCACCGCCAAGACCTGGGTCAAAAAAGTCCAGATCGCCTTCTAAACGATCCTCTGGTGAACCATCTGGATCACGCGCCCAAAACCAGCCCATATTGGCATCCATACCAAGTAAAGTTGCAAGCCAATAAACACTACGTACATAGCTTGTACGTGTGTCTAAATCTCGCCACTGACCTGATGATAAAAAATGAGACTCTGAATTTACATTAATTTTATTCGGCGCAACTGATTCCATAAAGTCATGAAACATAGTAACTATGCCCCAGTTATATGCGTACTTTTCAATCCACTTAGATGACTTACCTGGGCGAATATTTTCGCTACCAAACGACTTAGCATCGTGCCCTACCATGGTTGTTAACTCAGCTAATGCTTCGGTATCAATACCGCCAGAGCGTGAATCGTCCATAAACATGCGCGGCATAATTTTTATATGGGTATCAGCGTCTTCATTTACAGAATGCAGTTCGTTTTGAACGTAAGTAAACCAGTCAGTGCTTCTGTCCATATTATAACGCGTCCAGTCGTACCACTTAGGCTCGCCTTTAATCGCAGGATCAATCGGTATCTCAATAGCTACATCTGCAAACTGGCTAAAATGCGTTCCCCAGTTTTCATTTAGCTCGTTAATATCACCTTGGTATTTTTTATCTAACCAACTTCTAAACTTATTTAGTGTGTATGAAGAGATGCTGGTCATTTCTTCATATTTTTGTGTCCAGTGGCCTTTTTCGGCGTACCAATGCGGCTCGTTAGCTAATACAAACCCAACTTCAGTAACTTTTTTGCCTTTAGTAAGCTCACCCGTTTTACGAATTATTTTACCCCAAAGATCTCGCGCTAATGGGTTATCAATATCGAATCCTGTAAATAACGAACGGCCTTTTCTAACTTCTGGCTCTTGCTCTTCAACCCACTTTGGAATACCCATTAACCAGTAAACTAAAAAACCAATGTTGGTATCAGGGATACGCGTCAGCTCTTTCATTAACTCTTCGTCAAAAGTGCCATCTTCACGCACTAAAAATGAATTAATGGCACGGTCGTGATCTACCGGGTATAAATCTTCACCGCCATGATAGAGCGCGCCTAAATGATCGTTATAAATATCTTTATTTGTAAGTGGCTGACCAACACTCTTTGAAAAGTAATCATACAAAAAGATAGGCTTGCCATTACTCACAAACATATTATCTTCTGCTTTTGTATTTTGCCAATCAACCTTGTTCACTGGGCGACGTTTAATATCACCTGCGAGCTCTTTACCAAGCTCTTCAATGCCTTTCTCTAAAATTTGAATTACTTTTTCGCGCTCAAAGTTTGGTAACTCTTTTGCTAGCTTTTCTTTATCAGCGGCATAATGGCGCTCGTACCCAAATAATTTGACGACTGCGTCATAATTATTTTCATCCCAATTGGCAAACTTTAAAAATTGTTCTGAAAACCAAATAATACTCTGTTCACGTGTTACATCAATCTGCTTACTTTGCGCTTGTTGCATCATTTTTTTGAGTTTTGCCATTTTTAGAATCGCAACTTGTTCGTAGTTATCTTGCGTTGCGCTTTGTGTTTCATTGTTATCAACTTTAACTACGCTTTCTTGTTGTGAGCATGCTGTTGTAAGCAAAAACAAGGGGGCTAGTGTGAAGCCTAAAAGATGTTGTCTCATATTTTTCTCCCGTTGAGGTCGTTATCTGTTAACAGGTTTTTACACTGTTGTTATTATGTGCAACAGATAATATACATCATATGTTTGTATTTGTAAGCTGTTTGAATGTTTTTGTAATTAAATTTAGATCAACCTTACATATTGAAGACTTAGGAGTAGTGTAACTTGAATGTTTTACCTCTACTTGAGTCGCTTACTAACAAAGCAGCTAGAGTATTAAAACACTTGACTACTAAATCAATTTAGGCTGATGCTAAAAAAGTAACTCTCGAAACGACACCTGATTAAAACATATGTGTATTTTAGCTAGGAGTAATAAGAATGGATAAATCACTGAGTAATGAAAATGCTCAATTAAGGCAAGGTTATCGCTCTGTTTAGAAATATTTTAAAAAAATTAAATAACTGAATAAACATTAGCAGCCAAATCTAAAACTTATAAAACTGAAATAGACAAGTTCTTAGTAAATAACTCTCTTTTTACAAAAGCTGACGTTGCCAATCTTCTCGAAATTAAAAGTGCGGACAGACTTGTTGTTGATCAACTGATATTTTTTGTCACTAACATTTATCCTAACGCTGAGGTAGCCTACCCTCGATTTCAACTTAACTTTATTGATAAAAATTAAGTCAATAAATCTTGAGCTATCAAAGTAGGTAAATCACTCTATGAAAACAGGGATCTCCCTTTTTGGTTTAAAAGTTATAATCACACTTTAGAATGTAGTGATATTGAGGCAATGAACAAGCCTGATATTTATCAAGATATTCTATCTGGTGTATAGACTGATATAGCAACGAACTTATTTTGATCCAATTATTTTTTATACGTGATTATCTCTTCTATTTTGCAGTCGAAGTAAGCACATAATGCATCCAAAGTACGCGTAGTTGTTGAGTAATTATTGTTATTAGCCATTTTTGACATCGCGGCTTTATTTACTCCTGCGGCATTTGCAACTTCATCTAACGTAATTTTACGTCCCTCTTTCAATGACTTAGCTGCGATTAATTCCTTTAAGTTATAAACAATCATTTTAATACAACCAATTATTTAAAAAGTTTCTTTACAGGATACTTTCTGTATGATTTAATCACTTTAGTTTCTTGTGAGGATACTTTTATGATTAAAAATGAATTTACTTTGCTTTCTGCTAAAGAACTTTCAAGCTTTATTAAGTTCAGTCCAGATTACATTAACCGTAAGTTGAAAGACAATGTTTTTTTTGAGGGTGAGCATTACATTAGACCTTTTGGATCAAGAAAAATACTTTACCTTTTAGAAAGTGTAATGGAAGAAATGTACAACACCACGTATAAAGCTGAGCGCGAATTTGTCATTCCTCTCGCAAGTGGAGGTGTATGTTATGGCTAGTGTAAGAAGCCGAAACGATAAGTTGTTTTTTGATTTTTATTATCAAAATATACGATGTCGTGAGCAGACCTTACTCAAGGATACAAAAGCTAATCGTATCAAACTTGAGAAAGTTCTAGAAAATATTGAAATTCAAATTATGCTCGATCGTTTTGTTTACCGAGATATGTTTCCGAATAGTAACCGCTGCAAGGCTTTTAAACTGTTTGATGACCAGATAGAAGCTATAAAAGCTAATGAAACGAATAAAGCTGATGTTATTTTACAGAATGTACCTAACTTCGAGGCATTTGCTTATGAGTGGCTAGAAGAAAGTAAAATTCATTGGAAAATTAGTCATTTTAAAAATGTGTCTATGATCTTTGAGCGTTATTTAATTCCTGAATTTGGCAAGTTTAATCTTGATGAAATAAGCCGTGCTCATATTATTAAATATCGCGCGGGCATATTAGAGCCTAAGCGTAGTAGTAAAAAACAATTGAGTAATGATTGGATCAATCATGTTATGACACCTCTTAGAGGCATACTTAAAGAAGCGTCATTACGTTATGATTTTCAAACTCCTTTTAACAATATAAAACCACTAAAAGTAGTTAAAACCAAGATAGAACCTTTTTCACTCAAGGAAGTTCAGCAATTTCTTAAGTATGTAAGAAGTGATTTTCGTAATTATTATACCGTTCGCTTTTTTACTGCGATACGAACAGCAGAGATTGATGGCCTCAAGTGGGAATACGTTAACTTTGATCGAAATGAAATTACTATTCATGAAACCTTAGTTGATGGCAATGTTGAGACACCTAAAACAGCCACATCATATAGAAATATCCAGCTATCTAGAGTTGTTGTTGATGCATTAAAAACACAATTCAAAATAACTGGTAAGAACACTTATGTTTTTTGTAATAAAAAAGGTAACCCTCTTGACCATCGAAATATAACTAAAAGGGTGTGGTATCCAACGCTAGAAGAGCTCTCTTTAAAGAGGAGACGCCCTTATCAAACAAGACATACATGCGCAACCTTATGGCTTTCTGCTGGTGAAAACCCTGAATGGATAGCTAAACAAATGGGTCACAGCACCACTAAAATGCTATTTGAAGTTTACAGCCGTTATGTTCCAAACAATACTCGACAAGATGGTAGTTCTTTTGACCGCCTACTTCTAAATGCCAACATTGAAGAAGAGGCTACTTATGAATAACTATATCTATGGTTGGTTAAAAAATTTACATATTAATGGTACTTTGCCAACAGCCAATTGTGAGCTATTGATAAGTAAGCAAATAATTTACGCTATTACATCTGCTGATATTGCTAGAAAATGCCAAATAGTGTCTGGCTTAGCTCAATTTCAGTTAACTCACGATATAATGGGTAATCATGTTGTTTGTGATATAGAGCCTATACTTTCTCAATGTAACGAACAGCAGTACCTTAATTTAACTTCGATGATAAATAATACAAATGAGCATTTAATAGCACGATTTTTTAAGCTACTTAGCTTCGTCACATGCAGTGAGTTGCAGCCTTTTATTGATTTTATTTTAACTAAACAAAGCATTTTACAAAAATTCATACAAGCACCGGCTAGCCTAAACCACCATCATTCTTATACTCATGGATTATTTGAGCACAGTATAGAGGTAGCTGAAATTGCATTTAATAATGCTAAACACTTAAATCATTCCAGTATTGAATGCCAAGCTGCATTAGTAGCTGGCTTATTTCACGATATTGGTAAAATATTTGTCATGCTACATCAAGCCAACGATCGCTACATACCAGGACCACACGAAGGTTATAACTTTGCTATCTTAGCTGAACCTTTAGCGAAGCTAGGCAGTCGTAATAGGCAATTGCTGGAGTTATTAAGCAGTTTATTAGCAGCCAAGCCATCTGGCTATCAAGCGAGATATGCAATTGAGCATATTGTGCAACAAGCTGACCGATGCTCTTCTGAATCAGCTTTTATACATGCTAAATTTCAAGAACTTCCTGATTATTACCATTTTTGTAAAGTTGGCGATAAAGTTCTTAAAAGAATGAGTTAACGTTTTAAAATACCTAAACTTAATTTGAAGCTATTAAGGGGCTTCGCCGGCCCTATAACTTATAATAAGCAGCAAATGAAGAAAGCTCATTAAGCTATGGTGGCGCCTCGACTTTTTATATGTACCTTTACTACCCTTTACTGTAATTAATAATCCAACTTCTAAAAAGCCATTGCCATTATGTTTACCTAGAAACCTGCCCTCCTCAATTGAGGCGCTTTCGATGTGACTATCGCTTAATCCAAATGACGAAACTAATTCTTCCCAGTAAGACCTCGCTTGAATAACATTTTGATTTTGTAAATCTACTTGATGAAAACGAAATTTGAAGTGGCTCGACTTTAATTTAAATTTTATACATAAATTTAAAAAGTTGCGTATTACTTGCTCATCAGGACAACGAAGAGCGAAATTCTTCCCTGCAGCACCATATTTCAATATTTGTAGGGCATCAAATGCTTCACTAAGCGTTACATTTTTCTGACTTAATAAAGTATCAAATTTCTGACATAAATAATAAAATGCTTTTTGTGAAGAAACTCTTTTTAAGTCATCTTTAGTATTATCTAAACTTGGGAAGTTAGGAATTAAGGGCAGCTTTTTACCTTTCCTGGGATATTCCCTGCTTACACTCAGAGCATTATCATGTAATTTTTGAACTTGCTCCACAGGGAGTGAGTAACTCGATGCTGTATCGTGTATTGAGTTTAGTTCTAGCGATTTAAGAGCATTTGCATAATCTAACATTCTTATTTGCCCATCAACTTCAAACTTTTGTTTAAAACCTTTAAACGATGGTGTGATTAAATCACTAACCTTACCTGCATATTGGATCGAATAGTCTTGCTCTTGTTTTTTACTATAAAATTCAATTCTTTCAATTAAACTTTCACCTGGCATAAACTCCTTAAAATTAGATCTCCCTATACATTCAGATAAAAAATACTTAGATACTGTATATGTCTGATTCATTTGAGCGCAATGCTGTATGTCCTTTAAGTGTAAATAGCTATTTAGTGTCGACACTGTGACTTTATGACCAAGTAAATGAGACAAAAAAAACATTTTTGAGCGAGTATTGTCTTTAACTTTTAATCTTTTGTTAAAGTGAGTAATAAAACTTTGATCAAATAAGCCATTTTCAAATATAGATAAATACTGCCTTCCCGTTAATACCAAGTTTGAATTTAATCTGTACCAAGTCCAATTAGCAAAGCTATGTCTTAGGTGATGAATTCTTAGAGTATGATCCTTAGTATAGTAATGCAGTAATTGCGTTAATAGCTCGTATGCTTTATTTACGCTAACAGAGCAGTTAAATAACAATGAATTTGATGGCTTATTTTCAGTGTTTTTTTGAACGTCATAAAAGCTTCTTAGCTTGGCTAAATGCTCTTTTGGCCATAACGCATCTAGGGGTAGTTCTCTTCTAGCTGAAGGTGTTTTTAAACCCCTTATTTTATTTGGTCTGATTGATAGTAGAACCCAATCATATTCACCTTTATTTGGCTTTATAGGTGAAACCTGAATATCACCAAAGTACAGCTTAGCGGCTTCATTACGGCGCAAGCCACTATAAAAACAAAAACACATTAATAAATATGCATATAACTCAACCGGACTGTTATTGAGGCTGTCACTTAAATATTCAAGAATTGCGCTTACATGACTAGCTGAAACTAAATTAGCATCAACTTTACTTTGGACAGGAGCTATATCAAGATCGTCAATACACAAGTCTTTGACAATTTCAGACTCTATTAAAAACACAGAGAAATAATATAAATACTTTTTACGTTGGGCAGAATTAAAATATTCACTCGTATCATTTAACTTTATTGCCCAATCTGACGCTGATATTACTGCTAGATCAGTTCGAGTAAAAACATTTAAAAAAGGTTCACTGATACTTTTCACATAATCAATTACTGTGTCTACTTTTAACTTCTTTTTAGTTACCCCTCCCTCTTTCAAAAGATAATAAAGCCAACCACACAAAATATTGAAATAAACACTATTTTTATCATTTTTCAATTCTTGTTCAACAAATTTAATGCACTGTGCCCTTGAAGCTCTTTGGCCATTCAGTTCCCTCAAGTTTTTATAGGTATACTCTAACTTGGCTTTTATTAATTTAGGCTCAATATAATCAAAGCTGTCACTATCAAATGACAATAGCTTATTAAGCTCATTAAATTTCTTAGGTTGTTTTGCTATTTCGTCTGCAACTAATGCCTTATTACTTATTAACCTTAAAAAAGCTGTTTGAGGTAGCTCGGTACAGGTACTAGACCGTAAATACATCTGATAGTCGATAGGGCTGAGGTTGATTATAGTATCTATTTTTCTAAGTGTTCGTAATTTTAAAAGTGACAAGCTTTGCCAGTTTTTACCACTAGCTTCTGTTAAAAACGTTATTATAAATTCACTTAATCTATTTTTATTTACTCGTATTTTCTCAGACGGCTTAATGAAGTTTTTATGATGTAATAATAAAAGGACAACAGCATCACATAGTACGTATCGTCGTTCCTCTTTTTCGCTTTTCCCATACCAAAATACTTGACCACCTAAATACATTAAAGCATCCGGGGCATTTATGATTGTAATAAGCTCGTCAAACTGAACACCTGTTGTCATATATAAAAATAAAACTAACCGACCATAACTAGCTTCTTTTGATAAATTAGCAGTTGGTGTTTGTAGCTCTTTACTTAATATTGACTTAATTTGTAGTGCTATCGGTAGTTTTATTAATTCTACTGGTGATAACATAGGTTTATCGCGCTTTAGTACGACGATTTGAGGGACTTTTGAAGATTCAATACCATGATGCTTTAATCCATAATTTAATATAGCATCAATAAGCATGAGCTGAAGGTGTTTAATCGTTAAGTCTTCTTTTAACCGTGACTTTAAAATGTTCATTTCACTAGAAAGAACATTCTCATCGGATTTTTTAAAATACCTAAGCATTAGCATGCATAGCTTTTTATATTCGTTTAAAAAATCATCATCGCTAAATCTAATTCCAAAATCATTATCAGAGCCGTTTCTATAAGCATTTACAATCTGTTGAAAACATTGATGGAACTTACCTTGCTTCTTCAGTTCATTTAAATAAGATCGGACTTTAGAGTTTGCCACCCTACCCCCTTAAATAACTTATCTAGGATAGGTAATAATTCATTTACAGAATCTATGTAATTTAGTGTCGAATAATCAGCTAAAGGAACCTCACCAGACTGCCAATGGCCCATTTGAAAGTTTATTAGCTCTGAATTGACGTTGTTATAAAGCAAATTACTTTTAAGCCAATGCCTTCCTGCATTTGCAGGTATTTTATGTTCCTTAGGTAACCTGAGAACTAACTCTGTAGGAGAAATACCTTTAGTAACAATTCCTGCTCTTTGTCTTTGAAATATGAATAAAGGTCCATGATTTATACGTGAATTTCTAATTAGCTTAAACCACTGACAAGATTCTTTGTAATCGAGATTTAAGCTTTTAGAGGCGGCATTTAAAAAGTCATCTATTGACTGGCATAACTTGGGCTTTAATACTCTTATTAACCCTCTCAAACAACTAAGGTGCTCTTGATAAGCTGTGATTTGCGCATTTAAAATAGACGGTAAACAAACTAATCTAGAATGCGTAAAATCACTATCATCTTTATCACTTATCCCCATGAGGTTTAGCGTTGGAAAATACAGGGAAAAAGTTGGTAACGGGTTCCAAACAGCCCGATAACCCGTTCCAAACATTAACATCCATGCCGTATAGACTGTAAACGCGTTATGGTATTTTAAGATTGCATCAAGTTTTTTTAAAGAGTTTAACTTAGTGTTTTTAACTTCTAATGCCAAAGCTGCTATGAGGCTCTTAACTGTCATATTCTCTGGTGTAAATTTAGAACCAAGCATACGATTACGCTTATCAAAACACACTAATTCAAAAAGTTTTATAGGGGATTTTTCTTTACAATAATCATAGTAATCAGACTCAACTTCTTGCCAAAACTCAAATAGCCTTTCACACCGCGTAACATCATCAATATTGCTATAGCTTCGAGATACTCGAGTAGAGTACATTTTTACATCGTAACTAAAGTCTATATAAATAGGGTCTATCACACCTGTTGCATTAATATAATTCCCAATAAAATTACTAATGCTATTGATACTTAGTCTTCCGCTATAAGCTCTATCTGATAACTTTTTTAATTTTTTGGCTAAACTGCTTTCAAGTGCTGCAAAATTGTCTACGTTAATAAGTAAGCCTTCTTTTCTGCCCTTCAAGTATTTAATTATTAAATCTGTCAAAAATGTAGGACAGGCAGTAAATACACCATTCGCTGTTTTAATAAGACCAACTTTTTTAATCGTTGGTTTAGCGGTTTGAGTTATAGGGAAATACCACCAGCCTCGACCATTTTCATCTAGAAACAAACCTCGTGTTTTGTCATCTATTTTATTAAATATCTGTAAGCTTTCTATCTCATGTAACGTCTTACCCAATAAAAACATCAGCCATCCCAATATCGCAAGCTCAATATTTTTATCGGAACGGCCATACTTATTTAATGTATCAAATAATAAGCCCAGTTCTGGCGCCTTTAATAATCGCGTATCTTGGTAAGCAATATTATGAGCTCGGTGCACATTGCGAGTTATATCTATTTGTTTTTTCTTCTTAGAGGCGGGACTAAAAATCATTTCAATGCTTTGATGATCGGTTTTATCTCTTTCAGTATTGCTTTCATTGTTATCAATTACAAAAGGCATCTGAACCTCAGAATCTTCAGGGTTAAGTCCCTCTGTATCTGATAAAAAGTTTAAAGATGGTATTAAAACTGACAAATTATCAACAGCCCCAGTAATAGGTAAAGTATTAGGTTTTTTATACCATTTAGCGATGGAGCCTCTGTAACGGCCTCCTCGTTTATACAGCCGAGCTGGTTGCCAGTCATTCTTATAAAAATGAATTAAAGTATTTAAATAACCTCTATCCGTTACATTATTAGTATATATATCATTATTAATAATTGACTCTAACTTACTCGCGATTGACGAAGCTGAATCAAGGTAGTTTGTTAATATTTTATCTTTATAAGGTACGAAGGCTATATTGGACTTTTTCATTAATAAGCGAAACTTATTACAAACCTCAGCTTCTCTTGTTGATGAGCTTGTAGCTAATTCAGGATCGATGAGTGTATGTATTTTTTTAAAATAATTACCAATAAAATTAGCAAGAAGATTTAATGATTTTGAATCTTGCTTATACTCATATGATTTAATAAGTAATACATAGAATGGTATCTCATTGCACCAACCATTTTTATATGTGCTGCGATTAAAACTCTCTCTTGAGCTTGCATCTAGCTCAACTCCATACTCATTAAAGGCATAATAAATATACTCAGGAAGACATAGTTCACTTTTAGTAAATTCCCATAGCTTCCATGACGCATCATTCATCCTTTTTAATAATAAAAAAACTTGTGATAAACCACTCAAATCTTCAGGAGCACTTATGCGAGAAGTAAAATCATCAAAGTCAGATTTTATATCCTCGATACTGATTTCCAAGTTTACCCCTTTGCAATACAACTCAATATGCTCAAGAAGCTTAACTTTTAGCATACCCGTCATAATTTAATCACTTTTGTACTAATTTTAAGCCATTTACATAATTCTGTTTTTGTTTTAATAGCTGGAAATAAGGTACGCCATTCTGTTGAATCAATTACTGGTTGTTCACCTTTGAATAAGCCAATAAGTAACTCTGAGATTAAAGGGCCGGATGCATTAAAGTACTGCTTAAAAAGTAGTCGAACAATATCATTAAGAAAAATTAAACGTCTAAGATCGGGTGTCGGACGATTAGGAAGGATCAAACATGGGACAAGTTGATTTGACTGATATTGAAGTCGACAAACTTTATGAAATGTAAATAAGCCAGAGACTAGTTTTAACTTTTCGTTATCAGTTTTATATCCAATTATCGGGGCTTGATAAGCATCAAGTTTCCAAGTAGTAATTGTATCAAAGCTGTCGTTTGAACTTGGTTTTAAAAACGAAAATAAATTTATATTACTGATTAAATTATCTATGGTTTTTTCAAGGGTAATATTTTCTGCGACAATATACTCAAATGTAGACCTGTCTAATAATTCATCGATCTTTTTTAATTTGCCTTCAACATTCTCATCAATCATATTCAGCACCAGAACAATAAGTAGTCATTTTTGACATTTTCATAATGTGCCTAAATAGTGCCCAGATCAAGCTTTAAATGTTCGTAAAACACTCAAAAACAGATTTTAATATTAACTAAATTTTATCTAAGTTATTGTAATAATATGCAATTAATTATATTTACTGGAGATTATTATTTATAGAAGTAGTTAAAATAACGTCTTGACATGGTAGGGGTCGGTGGTTCGAATCCACTCAGTCGTACCAACATTTAAGTAAAATAAATAAAAGTACATCT
>NZ_JBEOOQ010000034.1:0-54561 GCF_040309305.1 Pseudoalteromonas sp. RB2-MNA-CIBAN-0110
TTTTAATTTCGTCATTTTTTCACCCAAATTTGTATGCTTATTAGCATAACATTTCTTTCTTAATGGGTGGCCAAAATTACTGTACCACTACACATCAAATTGATGTTTTTTGGGAGTATAAATATGCAGGGGTTAGTCACAAAGTACTTATAGAATGTAAATATTACTCCAAAGCAATATCACTCATACACGCTCGAAATATGTTAGGGCTACTTAACGATATCCCAAATAGCCAAGGACTCCTTGTTACGACACAAGGCTTTCAATCTGGAGTGATTGACTTCTGTAATCATTATGAAATTAGCCTTAAGAGAATACGACCGCCAGAAGGTTCGGACTGGGATGGTTGTATTCAAATCATCAATGTAAATGGCGAGCTGTATCAAAATCAATATTTAAATTTAGGCTTTTCCTTTGATGCTAGTGACCCTGAAACGAAAAAATTCTTTGACGCGAATGGGAAGGAAATATCATTCAATGCATATGATTCGACGATTGAAGATAACGGTGAAATTTTGTTTATCGGGAGTTGGCTTGATAAAAACATCACCACTAATTTAGGTGAGATAAACACTAAAAGGGAAGACGTAATAGAACCTATTGACGCTAGAGTTATTCTCTCTTCTGGGGAAAAATTAAAACTTCGTAATGTAAAGGTACTTTGGGAGTTAACTAAACAAGACTTATCCGTTTCTGTTGACGCCATAGATTTTGTACATGCTGTTTTAGAAGATTTCGGTTCAGGAAAGGTTGAGTACACATTAAGTAAATGAACATAACAACACGCCCTGAGGTGGACAGCAAGCACTAAAGCTCACTTTCCACCGCAAATTTTAACAGCAGTGATCCCTTACTTTTCAATGCGGTTAAGTAAGTTGATTCATCGTAGGGCGTATGTGTTTTCCAGCACCTAAATAGTATTCTTATCCATTTAAATGCTAATGATCTGATGATGGTATTATGGGGTTTTCCTTTGGCTTCTTGCTGCCGACAATATGCTTTTGCCCAAAATGAATAACGCACAGATAATCCTGCCCATTCAACAAATGTTTGCCTTAAAAATTTAGTGCACAAATATTGCCAGTGTATCCATTCCTTCTTGCCACTGCGCTCAGTAACAGGAGCAATGCCTGCGTATTTTTGTATGTCAGCAGCGCACTTATAACTGTCACGATTTGACCCCATAGCGGCTAATAATCGAGGCGCTAATTGTGGTCCTGTACCTGGTAAACTATCAAAAATAGCGCGATCTTTATGTTGCTTATAAAGCGTTTTAATTTCGTCATCAAATCGTGTTATTGCCAGCATTAGCTGTTTGAGTTGAGGCACGAGGTATTCAATGAGCAATAAGTTTGGCGTGATCACGGCCATATCATCGGTGAGAATTTAAGCATCCTTTATTTCTTTTATCCGCTTTTCATTAATGAGTGGGTAGCGGGAATTATGTTGATTAAAGAAGTCGAGTAGTGTTTGTTTTCTCGCCTTTTTAGCGTGAGCAAGAGAGGGCCAACGCAATGGCACATATACGACTGTCAGATTAGATTGAGTCCTGTTAATTGGTTAACTAAGATATGTGTAATATATTAAATATTTACTTAGCTAATAGCTTTTGTTGAGTAATTATCGTTAATAAATAATTAGTTAGGCTTTAGCAAAGTTATACGGCAAACTCATTATAAATTGAATCTATGGAGGTAATTAGTTCACCTACCTCTAAATCTGATGTTAAAATAAGTGTAGTTAATTAAATGAAAGGTAGTATAAATAACAAGAAACTTAGGCCAAAGAGCTTACCTTCAATCTAAAAAAGTTTAAGTTTAAATAACTAAAAATATTGCCTACTATGAATGATGCTTTTATATCCCAAAGCTGAGATAATAAGAGTAAGCTTATAGCTTCCCGGGGTGGAATGTGGGGTGTATTATCATTGTAATATTATTATTGATTATAAAACAATTAGTTATAACTAGATGGGCGGAATGATGTAATCATCCCCTAAACACCTAGCTCAAATAAAAACCCAGCTTCGGCTGGGTTTTTAGCTATTGGGCACAAATAAAGTAAAAGCCACAGGTGTGGCTAATTAATAAAATGACTTCGCGTATCCCTTTGCTTCTTAAATGCATGCCAAGCCATACTCAGAGTTAATTTTATTTATTAAAAATTATTAAGGATATTAAGATGAATAAAAAACCTGAACTAATCATCTCATCACTCGATGCAGATAGATTGTATGACTTAATAGAATCATTGCCTGCAGGTAGCTTTGCTAATAAAGAAGAATTGGAAGCTGAACTGGCACGAGCGACAATAGTCGAACCTAAAGATATGCCATCGTCAGTTGTAACGATGAACTCAACTGTAAACTTTATTGTTGAGTCTTCTAAAGAAGAATTTACGTTAACCTTGGTGTACCCGAAAAACAGTGACTCTACCGGCGATAAAATATCGATATTATCACCCGTTGGTAGCGCATTACTTGGGCTAAACCAAGGCGACGAAATTGAGTGGCCTAAACCGAGTGGCGGCTTAATAAAGGTAAAAATAAAAGAAGTAACCTATCAACCAGAACGTGCTGGTGAATTACACAGATAAACACTTTATGCACTTAGTACTAAAAAATCGATTTAAAGTAAACCCAGCCTCAGCTGGGTTTTGCTTTTTATTATAAAGCAGATTGATACTGTTTAATTTATACCTATAACTAAGTTACATATTGGGGGCATATACCCTGCGTAATCGCTTACTAAACAACCTGAACTCTGGATAATAAATCTATCTCAAGCAGCTATTTTCAGCGCTCACTGCGTTGAATTTACTTGCAATAGGCCAGCTATTGACGCGTAAGTTCGCCTTGTTTTCACTGAAAATTTCTGGCTAGAGAAAATAAATTTAAATATCACTATAATTCAATACGTTGGTAAATCTCTTAACCAGAGTTCAGGTTAAATATGATAAAAAGCACATTTATTTAATAGTACGGAGTGAGCTAAACATGACTAACGTTCAACAGCATATCGGCAGCATTGCATTAGTTGTTAAGGACTACGACGATGCCATTGAGTTTTATACTCAAAAGCTTAACTTTGAGTTAGTGGAGGATACTGATTTAGAAGATGGTAAACGCTGGGTGTTAATTTCACCTCCAAATTCAAACGGGGCTAGTTCAAATGGGACTAATTCGAGCAGGACTAATCTACTGCTTGCTAAAGCCACAACGCCCGAACAAATTAGCGCTATTGGTAATCAAACGGGTGGTCGTGTGTTTTTATTTTTGCATACCAATGACTTTTGGCGAGATTATAATTTAATGCTTTCTAAAGGCGTTACATTTAACGAAAAGCCTCGAGTAGAACCCTATGGCACCGTAGTGGTTTTTGAAGACTTATATGGTACAAAATGGGATTTACTGCAGCTTAATAATTAGTACGATAAAGTGACGCTTAAACTCACGTCACTTTATTAACTAACTCTCTTACAATTGCGAATAAATCACTGGGTAGCATTCCCCTTTGCCCGTCTCGCTCACTTGCGATATCACCGGCTTTAGCATGCAGTGTTACACCATAGCGTGCTGCTTCATCAATAGTTAAACCTTGAGCAAGTAAGGCACCAATAATACCAGTGAGTACATCGCCACTGCCGCCAACCGCCAATGCCGGGTTGCCATCTTCACATACCCACGTGTGCTGGGCATTATCTATTAATGTTCCTGCGCCTTTTAATACACAAGTCGCGTTATAGCGTTTAGCGCAAAGGCGAGCATAATTAAAACGATCAGATTCGATTTCGCTGGTGCTAACACTTAGCAGTCGCGAAGCTTCGCCGGGATGTGGAGTAAGTACGCATTGCTCTAACGTGTATGATGAAGCTTTCTTAGCCAGTAAATTAAGGGCATCTGCATCTATAACTAATGGCATTTTATTGTTTTGGCAATATTGCATTACTTCATCGAATGTTTGTTGTGCCCACTCGTCTTGCCCAAGCCCTGGGCCAATAACAACGCAGCTTGCCCACTCTAGCGCTTGATGTAAGTTATTACTGCTTACCATAAGTTCTGGTCTGCCAATACTAATAGGCGTTATTGAGCTTTCGTGTGTATACACTCTTACCATGCCAGCACCCGTTCTAAGAGCGGCTTCACTACTTAACCTAATTGCACCTGCAGTACCTTGATTGCCACCAACACATAAAAGTTTACCGTGGCTTCCTTTGTGACTATTGATTGCCCGCGTGGCTATCCCTTTAAAGCTATTGATATTAACAAGTGTTCCTGAAGATTGAGCGATACAAGTAAACGCATCGCCAATTGCTAAATCATCAAATACTAACTTACCGCTATATTGTTTACCTGCCGTCGTTGTGAGCCCTTGCTTAATACCCACAAAAGTAACGGTTGAAGTAGCTTGTACTGCGCCCCCTAAAGGCTGTCCTGTATTTGCTTCAATGCCTGACGGTATATCAATGCTTATTACGGGCTTACCACTGTTATTTACAGCGTTAATTATATTCGCAAAACTATCACGCACTGCGTTTTTAAGGCCAGTACCAAAGAGCGCATCAATAACTATATCGCACTTATTAAGCGTGTCTTTTGTAAAATGAGAAACTACCCCACCCGCTTCTATCCATAGCTGCTGCGCTTTTGCAGCATCACCTTTTAATGTTTTTTCGGGTTCAGCAGCACATACTGTTACCTTTTTACCTGATTGCATAATAAGCCTAGCTACAACGTAACCATCTCCAGCATTGTTACCATGGCCAACAATGACTAATGTATGCTGTGCATCAAATAACTGCCATTGCTTATATACAGCCTCGCCTGCACGCTGCATTAGGGTAAATAAATCACAATGACTATTTTTAGCCGCTAAAGCTTCATTGTCTCTTACTTGTTGTGCGGTAAATAAAGTTTTATTGAGCATAAAAGCTCCTTTACTAGGTGATACTTCACCTTATCAAATACTTATATCTAGCGGCTAGTTCTGTTGATAAATTTAAACTGCAATTTTATTTAAAATCTAACTTAGCAAAATACTCCTAAGCCAATTTGGACATGACCAACATGAGCACGACTAACTTGAGCAAGGTGAGCTAATTAAAGTACAATACAGTTAATTAAAGGCTTGGCTTACTTGTAACCCAAGCCTGTTTATTTTTAGGTAGAGAAAAACATGGCACAAACTCGCGGTAACTTATTTATTTTGTCAGCCCCTTCTGGTGCTGGTAAATCAAGCTTAATCAATGCGTTATTAAAAAAACACGCTGACATGAAAGTATCTGTATCACATACAACTCGCGCCCCTCGCCCAGGTGAAGAAAATGGTGTGCATTATCACTTTGTATCTACAGACGAATTTAAAGCGCTTATTGCCAAAGATGACTTTTTTGAATGGGCTCAAGTATTCGATAATTACTACGGCACATCAAAGCAGGCTATTGAGTCGCAACTTGATGCGGGTATTGATGTGTTTTTAGATATTGATTGGCAAGGCGCTCAGCAAGTGCGCAAAATTATGCCAAGCGTACAAACTATTTTTATTCTACCGCCTTCAAAAGAAGAGTTAGAACAACGCTTAAATAACCGTGGCCAAGATTCGGCTGAGGTTATTGCCTCTCGTATGGCAAAAGCACAATCTGAAACATCACATTATAACGAATACGACTTTGTAATTGTTAATGATGACTTTGAGGACGCACTTGCCGACATAGAAATGATTGTAATGGCTCAGCGCTTAACACTAAAAGCGCAAGAAGATCGTCACCAAGTTTTACTAAATAGTCTGCTTAAATAATTTAAGCTTACTTAAATTAGGCTTAGGCAAGTAAAACTGATAAAAATTGAACACTGGCTATTGGCGAAAGTGGCTCCTTGGAGTAAACTACGTCTTTGCTTTTAAATTATTTTTGGAGTGCTGTGATGGCCCGCGTAACAGTTGAAGATGCAGTAGATGCAGTTGGTAATCGTTTTGACTTAATTTTAGTTGCGGCTCGTCGTGCCCGCCAAATTGCTGTTGGTGGTAAAACTCCACTAGTAGACCCTGAAAACGATAAGCCAACGGTAGTTGCTTTACGTGAAATTGAATTAGGTTTAGTTGATAGCGCTTCAATGGACTTAATTGACCGTGAAGAACAACAACACCAAGAAGCAGCAGAATTAGCTGCTGTTGCTGCCATTGTTGGTGGCAACCAATAATCGACCTCCCGGTCTGATTTAGCCAACGGCGCAGTATTTCTACTATAGCCGTTGGCAATCCTTTCATTTCATCGTATATTCGTAGCTTACCTAATTTGCTTCACTAGGGCCTTTTTATCTTTCGAGGTTAAATTTGCAGCAGTATGCTTGGTATTTAGGCAAGGCAGAGCCTATGTAGTGTGGTTATTTCCCATAAGTAGGCGATAACGCAGCATAAATGCAAAACATGCGCTGCCCAAAGGGTTCTGCCTAGGGGCAATTTACTCTTTGTTGCTCGATTTTTACTTAGCCCGCTAGGCTAAAAACCTCGCGCCGCGATTAAATCGCCCCTAGATTGAACAAATTTTAATCCTGAAAGGTCAACAGGCCCTAGAACATTGGAGTGTGAATGTATCTTTTTGAAGGTCTTAAAAAGAAAATTTCAGAATACTTGCCCGCTGCTGATGTAGAGCTGGTTCAAAAATCTTACGTGGTAGCCCGAGAGGCCCATGAAGGACAAACTCGCTCAAGTGGCGAACCTTACATAACTCATCCAGTAGAAGTAACCCAAATTCTTGCAGGCATGCATCTTGACCATGAAACGCTCATGGCCGCGCTAATGCATGATGTAATTGAAGATACTGATTTTAGCCAACAAGATTTAGCCGAAATTTTTGGCGAAACTGTGGCAGAACTCGTTGAAGGTGTAAGTAAGCTCGATAAGCTCAGCTTTAAAGATAAAAAAGAATTCCAAGCTGAAAACTACCGCAAAATGATTATGGCAATGACTCAGGATATTCGAGTTATTTTAATCAAGCTTGCTGATAGAACGCACAATATGCGTACTTTAGGGGCACTGCGCCCAGATAAGCGCCGCAGAATAGCACGTGAAACGCTTGAGATTTACGCGCCAATAGCAAACCGCTTAGGTATTCACGATATTAAAAATGAGCTTGAAGACTTAGGTTTTCAAGCTTTATATCCTATGCGTCATCGCGCACTTAAATCTGAAGTAGCTAAAGCACGTGGTAATCGCAAAGAAGTTATCACTAATATCCAACATGAAATAGAAGCACGTCTTGAAGAGTCAGGCATTAAAGCGACTGTGTCTGGCCGTGAGAAACATTTATATAGTATTTATAAAAAAATGCTTAATAAAGAACTGCTATTTAACGAAGTTATGGATATTTACGCGTTTAGAATTGCAGTTGATTCTATGGATACGTGTTATCGCGTATTAGGTGTGGCTCATAGTCTTTATAAGCCTATAGAAACACGCTTTAAAGATTATATTGCTGTACCAAAAACTAATGGTTACCAATCGCTTCATACTTCATTAGTTGGCCCACACGGAATACCTGTTGAGATTCAGATTCGTACTCACGATATGGATCAGATGGCCGACAAAGGTGTAGCGGCGCACTGGATGTATAAAAAATCAGGTGATGGTGCAGGTAATACTTCGCAGCAACGTGCTCGCCAATGGATGCAAAGCTTATTAGAGCTTCAGCAAAGTGCGGGTTCATCGTTTGAATTTATTGAAAACGTAAAAACTGAGCTATTCCCAGAAGAAATTTACGTATTTACACCTGATGGTCGTATTGTTGAGCTACCAATGGGCGCTACCGCAGTCGATTTTGCGTATGCGGTTCATACTGATGTAGGCAACACTTGTGTAGGCGCTCGCGTTAATCGCAAGCCACATCCTTTAAGTAGGCCATTAGATACAGGGCAAACCATAGAGATAATAACAAGCTCAGGTGCCCACCCTAATGCAACATGGCTAAACTTTATTGTTACTGGTAAAGCACGCTTGGGTGTTCGTAATTACCTTAGAAGCCAGCATCATGAAGAGGCTATGCTTTTAGGGCGTCGTTTACTTGATTCGGCATTAGGCGAAAACAAACTAGATAGCATTGCTGATGAAAATATAGCGAGAGTACTTGAAGAGCACGAACTAACTACGCTTCTTGAATTACTTGTAGAAATTGGCTCTGGTAACTTAATGAGTATGTTAATTGCCAAGCGCTTATTGCAAAATGACAATGACGATTTAACTGATATAACAAGCCAAGCTAAAGCGACCATTATTGGTACTGAAGGCATGTTAGTGAATTACTCTAAGTGTTGCCGACCTGTACCAGGCGATGCCATTACGGCTCATATAAGCCAAGGTAAGGGCCTGACCGTTCACCGCCAAGAATGTAAAAATATTCGTGGTTGGGAAAATGAGCGTTCTAAATACTTAGTTGTAAAATGGGACGATAACCCAGAAAAAGAATATATTGCAGCTCTGAGAGTTGAAATTATTAACCATCAAGGCGCGTTAGCTAAGCTAACCAATGTTGTCGCTACAACCCAAGCCAATATTGTCGAAATTGCCACCGATGAAAAAGAAAGTAATTTATACGTGATAGATTTAGGGGTTACCGTTAAAAACCGTATCCACGTTGCTAACATTATGCGCCGCATTCGCGTTATGCCTGATGTACAAAAAGTCTATCGTAAAAAATAAAATAGGAAACACATGAATAAAGCATTTATCTCTACCGACAAAGCACCTGCAGCTATTGGCACTTACAGCCAAGCAGTTAAAGTAGGTACCGCTGTTTATTTATCTGGTCAAATTCCATTAGTTCCAGAAACGATGGAAATGATTTCAGAAGATTTTAGCGAGCAAACGCATCAAGTATTTAAAAATATTGCTGCGGTATGTGAAGAAGCAGGCGGAAAAATTCATGATTTAGTTAAAATCAATATTTACCTAACTGATCTATCTAACTTCGCCACTGTAAATGAAGTGATGAGCCAATACTTTAAACAACCTTACCCAGCTAGAGCTGCATTAGGTGTTCGTGCACTACCAAAAGGTGCACAAGTTGAAATAGACGGAATAATGGAATTACCTTCTACCAATTAAGTATTACAGGCTATAGAGCTTCTCTATAGCCTTTATTTTTCGCTCCACACTTCGTTTTATCTGACTTCTTGACTCAAATGTAAATTTCTAGCAATCTGTAGTTGTGTTTTAAAAAACAAACTTAACTTAAGTAGTAAAAAAGGATTAACTCGTGTTTAAGCTTGCCAACAATGGAAATGTTTTACTTGATGTAAAAGAGCATATTCCTCCCAGCGCTGCATTTATTTTAGAGGCTCTCGAAAAGTCAGCTTTTTGCGACTGTAAAATAGATCATGACGCTATTAATGATTTTTTTAAAAACGAAAACACACAACAAACTCTCGTTGTAGCAACAAAACACAATGCCACTTTAAATGTAACAATTAGCGACGATAAAATGCTGGCCATTGGCGAGCTAACGCTTGCCCAAGGTGGAAAGCTATTAAGCTTAGAAGATGCAAAAAAACAACTCGTTAAAGCAGGCATTGTGCGTGGGTATAAACAAGCTTTTTTAGAACAGCTGCTACAAAAACAATCTGAACACTCTGCGGGATCTGTCGTTAAGGGGATATTAGCTAAAGGTAGGCTCCCAAGCGATGGTTTAGCCACTAAACTAATAACAACCGTAGAGACCTTAAAAGACCGTTTAAAAGCGCCCAAGCTCAAAGAAGACGGCAGTGTGGACATGCGCGACTTTGGCAAGCTTGCAAGCGTAGAACCTGGCTCTGTGCTTATTCGCCAGCAACCAGCAACTCCCGGTAAAGAAGGCTTTACCGTAATAGGTGACATACTGCCCGCAAAACCCGGAGAAAATAAACAATTAGTGGCAGGCGAAGGCACTGAAATATCAAAAATGAATCCGCTTGAGTTAGTCTCTACTATTGCTGGTGTTCCGGTTGAAATTAATAATGGTATGCGTGTCGACGATATTTTTACCATTTCAGATGTAAATGTAAAAAGCGGCCATATTGACTTTCAAGGCAGTGTTATTGTTACTCGCAATATAGACCCAGGGATGAAAGTAACTGCCAAAGGCGATATTACTATATTTGGCACGGTTGAATCTGGCGAGCTTACTGCAGGCGGAAACATCACGGTTAAACAAGGCATTATTGGCCATCAAAAAATGGATAGTAAGTCACTTTCTTGCAAGCTAATTGCGCTAGGTGATATTCATGTATCTCACTCACAGTATTGTTACCTCGATGCAAATAATATTTTTATTGATCGCCAAACACGCCATTGTGTAATAAAAGCTAAACGCTTACTGCAAGTAGGCCAATCCGACTTACCTAAGGGTAAAATATTTGGTGGTGAAATACTTGATGCAACAACTCTCATTGCTGGCGAAATAGGGAATGAATCAGGCGCTAAAATGATTATTAACCTAGCGGCTTCTGGCGCTGAAATAACAGCGGATACTGATAATTGCTTTAAAGACTTAGCTAAAACAGATGCACAATTAGATACGCTGCAAGCAGCGTTAGAAAAAACTGATTTAGTGAAGGATGCCGAAAAGAAGAAAATATTAATTACTAAAATTGGAGCTACTCAAAAACATTACTGTGAGCAAGCAGAGCTATTAGAAAAACGTCTTTCAAACTTAGATCACGACTTACACGATTTACTTAGCGACGCTAATTTAACGGTGAATTCTGTTTTGCATTCAGGCGTAGAAATTCATATTTTTGATAAAGTACTTAAAACAATCCGCAATTACCCTCCGTGCAACGTTAAACTTTTAAATAATAAAATTGAAATAGAGTTTAAAACACACTAAAAAATTGAGTGCTCTATTGAGCACTCAAATTAACTCACTTTTTTACAATTTAAAGTAAGCCACTTACCGTATCATAAGTTTTACTTGGCCATACACCCACTTGTACTTGGCCAATATGCTGCTTTTGTAGCAATAGCATCGCTAGCCGCGACTGCCCTATTCCACCGCCAATCGTTTGCGGAAATTTACTTTGTAGTAGCGCTTTATGCCAATCAAACTCTAAGCGGTCTTCATCTCCAGTTGTACTTAACTGCGCTTTTAAAACCTCAGGGCTTACACGTATACCCATTGATGATATTTCAAATGCATCTTCAAGTACTGGGTTCCATACTAAAATATCACCATTTAAACCCATATATTGATCGCATGTTGGCGTAGACCAATCATCGTAATCTGGGGCTCTTACATCATGAATTTTGCCATCTCCAAGCGCGCCACCAATACCAATCAAAAATACAGCACCATATTCTTGTGCAATGGCTTTTTCGCGTTGCTTAGCACTAAAGTCAGGATACATTTTACGTAGCTCTTCACTGTGCACAAACTTAATATCGTCCGGTAAAAAAGGCGTTAAGCCATAAGACTCTCTTACAAAAGCTTCCGTCTCTTTTATCCCTTTATAAATAGATTGAACAGTTTGCTTTAGTGTTGCCAGCGAACGCTCTGTCGTTTCGCTAATTACTTTTTCCCAATCCCACTGATCAACATATACAGAATGAATAGGACTTAATGAATCCTCATCTGGGCGCAAAGCCTTCATTTGAGTGTAAATCCCCTCACCAACACTAAAGCCATAAGTTGCCAGTGTTTTACGTTTCCACTTAGCCAGCGAATGCACCACTTCGTAGCGGCTATCTGTAATTGCTTTCACATTTACAGCAACTGCGTTTTCATGGCCGCTTAAGTTATCTTGCGTGCCGTCGCCAACCTTAGCCAAAATTGGGGCTTGAACCTCAACCAGCCCAAGTTGGGTTTCTAGTTGTTGTGAAAAAAATTGCTTAACTTTACTTATTTGCTGCTGTTGCTGCACATAGTGTGAACTCATAATAATTGGCCTCATTCCCAGTTATTGTTACTTGCTTAATTGATAAAAAGCGCTCTAACTAGCGCCATTAATGAAGTTAATGTAACGATTTAAAGGATTAATTCAATATCCCATAACAAAAATAGCTTTAATATATAAAAACCATCAATTAAGTGGTATAAAAACCATATATTCGATAATTTTATGAGAAAAATATAATGGAAAATTATTTAATCGATAATCTCGATAAACAGATACTTCATGCGTTAATGGCAAATGCCCGTACCGCGTATGCCGAATTAGCAAAAAGATTTAATGTAAGCGCAGGGACAATTCACGTAAGAATTGAAAAAATGAAGCAAGCAGGGATCATTACAGGCACCCAATTAACGATTAATACTAAACAGCTAGGCTACGATGTATGCTGCTTTATAGGTATTAATTTAAATAACGCACGTGATTACCCGCAAACGCTTATAAAGCTAGAAGCATTGGAGGAAGTGGTAGAGGCTTATTACACAACAGGTAACTACAGCATATTTATAAAGGTAATGACAAAGTCCATTGATCACTTACAAGATGTGCTGATTAATAAAATACAGGCAATAGAAGCCATTCAGTCAACAGAAACACTTATTTCTCTACAAAATCCAATTAGCCGTACGGTAATGCCTTAACTGCAAAAATCTCGTATAATTGCCGAAAAAAGAGGATAACCATGCAGCAAACTCGCTATCAAAGAATCAAAGACGTACTTTCGCGCCGTCAAACAGACCTAACCGTGTGTTTAGAAGACGTGCACAAACACCATAACTTATCTGCAATAGTACGAAGTGCTGATGCGGTTGGTTGCCATCACGTACATGCTGTATGGCCTGAAAAGCAAAAATGGCTAACAAATAATACCTCAGGTGGCAGTAAAAACTGGCTAGAGACGCACTTACATAGAAATATTGATGATGCCGTTACTGCAATGCGTGAACGCAATCCAGAAATACAAATATTAGCGACTCATCTATCAGAAGATGCCGTTGATTTTAGAGAAGTAGATTACACCAAGCCAACGGCTATTATTGTTGGACAAGAAAAAACAGGGATATCAGAAAAAGCCCTAGAATATGCCGATCAAAATATTATTATTCCAATGCAAGGCATGGTGCAATCACTAAATGTTTCGGTTGCTGCTGCGCTAATATTGTTTGAAGCACAGCGCCAACGCGAGCTGGCTGGTTTATATAATAGAGATATGCTGAGCGCCGAAGTTAAACATCCACTTTACTTTGAAGGCTGCCACCCTATTATCGCAAGGCAATGTAAACAAAAAAAATTACCTTATCCTGCACTTGATGAAAACGGCGAAATAGTCGCTGACGAGCAATTTTGGCAAGCTTTAAAACATACTTGATGGACTAAAGCTCTGTAAGTACACTTAGCCTACTCACAAATAATAAGATTGATACACTTTGTCTAAACCTAGCTTAAATCAATACCCAATTACAGAGCTCAAAGGGGTCGGCCCAAAAATGGCTGAGCGTTTGTTAAAGCTAGGTATTTTAACTGTGCAAGATATGCTTTTTCATTTGCCACTTCGCTATGAAGATCGCACTCGCTTATACGCGATTAGCGAGTTGTCACTTCATAGCCACGTAAGTGTTGAAGCAACAATTGAAACAAGCCAAATTACGTTTGGTAAAAGGCGCATGCTTGTTTGCCAAATCAATGATGGTACTGGCAGGCTAACACTACGATTTTTTAATTTTACCGCCGCACAAAAAAACGCATTTAGCGCTGGTAAAATAATACGTTGTTTTGGTGAAGTGCGCCGTGGCCGCGTTGGCTTTGAAATGAGTCATCCTGAATACAGCATCAGCGATACCTCTAACGAGCAGCCGGTAGCGACAACATTAACGCCCGTTTATTCAACAACCGAAGGTTTAAAGCAACTATCGATTAGAGCTTTAAGCGAACAGGCCATTGATTTACTAAATAAATACTCAGTAGAAGAACTACTGCCTTCACAGTGGCAGCCATCAAATATGCCGCTAAGTGACGCCTTATTATTACTGCACCGCCCACCAAATGATGTTGACGTAACTGCATTAGAGCAAGGTACTCACCCTGCTCAACAGCGCCTTGTATTTGAGGAGTTACTTGCTCAAAACCTCAGCTTATTAAAAGTACGAGAGCAAGGGCAACAAGTTAAAGCCGTGGCATTAAATCCGGTAAACACATTAGAAAGCCAATTTTTAGAGCAACTTCCTTTTGCACCCACAAATGCGCAAAGCCGCGTAGTTGCTGAAATTAAAGGTGACATGCAACACGCGTATCCAATGATGCGTTTAGTACAAGGCGATGTAGGCTCAGGTAAAACCCTAGTAGCAGCACTTAGTGCACTAACAGCCATTGCGCAGGGCTTTCAAGTAGCTTTAATGGCTCCAACAGAGATTTTATCAGAGCAACATGGTGTTAATTTTACAACGTGGTTTAATCAACTAGGTATAACAGTTGCTTGGCTTGGCGGTAAAACAAAAGGCAAAGAGCGCGTTGCAACACTTGAAAAAATAGCCTCTGGTGAAGCCCAAATGATTGTAGGTACTCACGCTTTATTTCAAGATGAAGTTAAGTTTAATAACTTAGTGCTTATCGTTATTGATGAACAACACCGCTTTGGTGTCCACCAGCGTTTATCACTACGCGAAAAGGGTAAGTTTGGTGATTGTTACCCTCATCAACTAGTTATGACCGCAACACCTATCCCACGTACGCTCGCTATGACAGCCTATGCCGACTTAGAAACCTCTGTGATTGACGAGTTACCACCTGGGCGTACGCCAATCACAACAGTAGCACTTCCAGATACTCGCAGAGACGATATTATTGCCCGCGTTAAATTAGCGTGTAACGAGCAAGGTCGACAGGTTTATTGGGTATGTACACTTATAGATGAATCTGAAGTACTGCAATGCCAAGCCGCCGAAGACAGTGCACTACAGTTAAAAGAAGCATTACCAGAGCTAAACGTAGGTTTAGTACATGGGCGAATGAAATCAGCTGAAAAACAAGCCATTATGAGCGAGTTTAAAGCAGGCAATATACATGTTTTAGTTGCCACTACGGTTATTGAAGTTGGTGTAGATGTCCCTAATGCGAGCTTAATCATTATAGAAAACCCTGAGCGCTTAGGCTTAGCACAGCTGCATCAGTTACGTGGGCGAGTTGGCCGTGGCGCTACTGCATCGCATTGCGTGCTTTTATACCACGCACCACTGTCTCATACTGCTCAAAAGCGATTAGGTGTACTACGCGATAGTAACGATGGTTTTGTGATAGCTGAGCGCGATTTAGAAATTCGTGGCCCTGGTGAAGTACTCGGTACAAAACAAACAGGGTTAGCCGAGTTTAAAATTGCCGATCTTACCCGCGATAAGCACATCCTCAACCAAGTTAGACCGATTGCACAGCAAATGCTTAAGCAACACCCAGAGGTTGTTGACCCACTAATTCAGCGTTGGTTGGGTAACAAGCAAAATTACGCGCAAGCGTAACCACTCTATTTTCGATACTTTTGAGTTTACTAAGTTAATTTACTAAATTAGTTTACTAAGGATATAAAAAAGCCAGCCCTAAACAATATAGAACTGACTACTGATATCTAAACTGAGCTAAGCTAAGCTAAGCTAAGCTAAGCAGCATAAAAGCGATTAGCGCCTTTTACTGCTCTTAGTTAAATTTAAGCTTTATTAAGCTCAAATATAAGCGATGTTTGCGGGAATGATATTGGCATTTGTAAGCCAAACTGCATTAGCGCTTCACCTGTAAATGTTTGACCATTTACCGTAGCAATAGAAGATGGACGATACTCTTCAAATTTTACCGGCCACACTAAATTAAGTGTGTACTGCGCATCGCCATCTAGGCCAACAAAACGTAATTTATTAGGCGCTGTACGCGGTGTTTCACGAACGCTGTTATACGCAAATAACGCTTTTGTTTTTTGCTCATCGATTAAACCAAAGTTAATTGATAAATCGTCGCTATCTAAGCGGTACAAATCGGCGCTATGAATAAAGTCACGATGCTCTTTATGAAGTGCTATTGCCGCTTTAAGGGCATTGTATTCGTGATCGGTCAGCTCACGTGGGTCCATTTCAATGCCCATGTGGCCAAACATTGATACCGCAGCACGCATTTCAATACTTACATTACGCCCTGTGATATGACAATCACGTGGCCCTACGTGTGCACCCATAACCGACGATGGGAAAAAGAACGAACATCCACGCTGTATTTCAAGGCGATCAAGCGCATCGTTTGAATCTGACGTCCATACACGGTCTGTGTGTGCAAGTACGCCATAATCTACACGTGCACCACCTGACGAACAGCTTTCTATTTCAAGCCCTGGGTGCGCCGCTTTAATACGGTCAATTAAACGATAAAGTGCTAATGTTTGCTGGTGCACTGCTGGCTTACCATCAAAATTACCCGCATGGTTAATATCGCGGTTCATATCCCATTTAATGTACTTAATAGTTGGGTATTCAACTAAAATATCGTCGATGGCTTTGTATAGGTACTCAACAACCTCAGAGCGCGTTAAATCAAGTACGAGCTGATTTCTAAAGCTTAACTGTTCGTTGTTTTCAGATCCTAAAACCCAATCAGGATGCGCGCGGTATAAATCGCTATCAGGGTTGACCATTTCTGGTTCAAACCAAATACCAAACTCCATACCTAAGCTATTCACATGATCTATAACTGGTGATAAACCATCGGGGTAAATTTTGTAATCTACTGTCCAATCACCTAAGCCTGCGTTGTCGCCACGGCGGCCTTTAAACCAGCCATCATCAAGTACAAAACGCTCAATACCTAACGGCGCTACTTTGTCGGCTAGTTGCTTAAGCGTGTCTACGTCGTGATCAAAGTAAATGCCTTCCCATGTGTTGTAATGCACAGGACGCGCTTTTTCACGCTGTGCTTGGCTAAGTAAATTAGCTTTAACAAAACGATGGAAATTACGAGAAAGCGCACTAAAACCTTCACTTGAAAACGAGCCATAAATGCTCGGGCTTTGATACGTTTGACCTTTAGCAAGCGTAAGCTCACCAGGAAGTAATAGCTCACCCATTTGTACATAACGACGACCTTCAGCTAAAAGTTCTGCGCGTAGTTTATTGTTGCCGCTCCAACCTAAATGAAAGCCGTAACATTCGCCGTGTTGCTCGCCTGCATTTTCGTTATGCACTAATAAACCAGGAAACACATCGTGTGATGTTTTGCCTTTACGGTTTTCACGTACAAAGCTGCCAAGCACTAAATCAACCGATTGACGCTGGAATTCGTTTGACCAACGACCTTCAAAGCTCACTATTTTGCTTACGCTATCTGGCAATTGAAATGTTGGCGCGGCGCAAAAATTAACGCTCAGTGGTGAGTCACCTAAATTAGTTAATACAGTATGTGCACTTAGTACGTCACTGTTGTTGTCAAGCGTAATGCTGTGCACGACTTCAATACCACGAAGCTTATCTACGCTTACAAATTCAAGTGTTGCGGCTGAAGGCTGACGCACTTCTTGAAGCTCTGGCCCAACTGACCATGCGATTGAGTCATTTACTAGCTCAAGCCCTGGCGCGCCAGTAAAGCCTTCGCCTAATAAAGGAGATAGAGAAATAGGCGCTTCTTCAACCACGGCACATTTTACTTCTTGACGGGTAGCAAGCTGAGTAAGCATTGTTTCTGTTGTTTGCTCAGATAGGCGTTTACCAAAGTACAGTAACGCCGGTGTTTTGCTCTGGCAGTCGAAAATAACGGTGCTGTTTACACTGTCTAATCGATAAAATGATTTAGTGTCGGCCATGATTTTCCTATCCTCTTGTTCATTGTGTGAGTTATAAATATAACGAAAGTAACTTAGTGATACTAAGTATTAATGTGTCTCTCGCTGTTTGAGGCACAATCTATCAGACGGTGACATTCAATAATAATAGTATATATCATATAAATCAGGTTTTGATAGTCTTTACATCGCAAATAGTTAGATAAACTCACTGGAAGTACCACTGTAGCAAAAAGCTATAAACTAACCTTAACTTTAAAGTGCTGTTACTAATTTCTTATACATATAAAAAATCGGCCAGAGTTGCCCCGTGACCGATTTTGTCAGCTTAAATTATTTATACGTTATTTTTGTACTTGTGCTTGTCCTGCGTCATCAAGTTCAGATGTTTTACCTGCCCATTGTGCATTCAAACCAAACACCACTTTATTTACTATTAATGCAAAAGCCACACATACAATCAGTGTAATTGGCATTAAGTGAATGTAATGAATATCAGTATGTAGTGGTGAGCTTGCAAATGTAAGCATGCCGTACATTACAACACCTAAAATTACTGCTGCAATACCCGCACGTGCATCAACATTTTTAAACAATAATCCCACTACAAAAATAGAGAATATAGGCATACTTAGTAAGCCATTTAATTGCTGTAGTAAGTTAATAATGCTATCTGCTTGCTGATAAATTGGTACAAGTACCAGTGTTAAGCTTGTTAGTAGCAATGTTACGTAACCACTTAGCTTTACAACACTTGGCTCTTTATTAAAGTAAGCTTCGTGAATGTCACACACATATAGTGCTGTAGCTGAATTTAATAAGCTGTTGTAAGTAGAGAGTACAGCTGCTGCCATTGCCGCTGCGAAAACACCGGTTAACCATGCTGGCATTACATCACCCACAATTCGACCATAAGCAGCGTCGCCAATATCGCCATAAAGTTTAAACGAAATAATACCCGGTAATACCACAATTGCAGGGACGATTAAAAAACGAATACCCGCAGCTGCAAATATACCTTTTTGCGCTTCTTTAACATTAGGCGCTGCCATTGCTCGCTGTGTGATTGTTTGGTTAGTACCCCAGTAATACATTTGAATAAAGATCATACCGGTTAAAAGTGTTGGCCACGGAATAGGTGAGTCAGCATCGCCTATGAGTGTTAAGCGCTCCTCAGGAATACCCGTAAAGTCATAATCAATCGCATTAAGTGCTAAAAACACGACTAAAACAGCCATGCCTAGTACAAGTATGCCATTGTAGGTATCCGATACCGCAACTGCTCGTAGGCCACCAAAAAACGCATAAACAGCACCAATAATGGCAAATGCGGTGGCGATATACATTAGCGGAATATCAACCTTAAACATGGTTTGCATAAATAGCGCGCCAGAATAAATAACCGCTGGCATATAAATAAGTGCATTACCTAAAAAGAATAAACCACCAATCACAGCGCGAATATGTTTGTTGTTATAGCG
Source organism: Pseudoalteromonas sp. RB2-MNA-CIBAN-0110 (assembly GCF_040309305.1). Lineage (NCBI taxonomy): Bacteria > Pseudomonadati > Pseudomonadota > Gammaproteobacteria > Alteromonadales > Pseudoalteromonadaceae > Pseudoalteromonas > Pseudoalteromonas sp. RB2-MNA-CIBAN-0110. The sequence goes on from NZ_JBEOOQ010000034.1 coordinate 19,202, forward strand.
CTTTTCTAAAAGCTCTGTGGTCGTTGTACAGTTGTATTTGTAATAAACAGGAATGAACACTTTGGCTAAAATAATCAAACCTATAATTGCTGCAAGCTCCCACCAAACCAGTAAAGCCATTTGGTTACCATTCATACCTACAAGCTGATCAGTACTTAAATTAGTTAATGTGATTGAACCTGCAACAAACATCCAAGTAAGGCCACCGCCCGCTAAAAAATACTCTTTGGTTTGGCTTTGTCCGTTATTGCGATTTTGGCCTCGGCATTTCCAATAAGTAAGGCCACCAATTAAAGCGGTGACAAAAACAAAAACCACCAGCTGTAAAATGTTATCTGACATGTGTGTGTCTCCTGCGCGTTATGCGCAATGTCTGTGTAATAAAAAAGTGCACGCTACAGCGCGTGCGCATCTCGACTTAGTTCTAACTTAATCTGCTTTAAAGGCATAAGTTCGGGACGTTGGTTATGCAGCTTTACCAATGCATTTAACTGAAACAGAGAAATAAGCATACTGTTAAGTACACTCAAGTAACCTTGCTTGTGTAAGTTTGCAACGGTATCGCTATTTAATGTTTGCAGTTTGTCTTCATCAACGGTGCTCAAACCTTGAATAGTTTGGGTTTCGCCTTGCTCAAACTGCAATACAATATCTATGTTTTTAATGAGCCCTAACCGCGCAACTTCTTGGGTAAATTGATACGTTTGATAGTCATTTTTTAAGTCGCTTTCTAACAGTTTTTGCTGTGCACTTAAAAATAAACTCGGATTACCTTTAGCATCAAATAGTGCCTCACCTTGCTGCGTGTTTACGGCTGAGCTTTGATCATCAATCGCGATAAAATAATCGCTACTATTTGCTTCTCGGGTCATTAAATAAAGAGGCTGGGTTTGCATACATACCGGTGTGTAAAGTGCCTGCCATTGGTTGTTATTAACCAATAAACTTTGACCTGCACTAAAGCTGGTTAACGCTGATACTGTATAACTACCATTTTGTGTATTACGTGCTAAAAAAATAGGTAAGTCGCAGGCTGCTTTTGCTATTTCATTTGCTCTTAAATTAACTAAATGCTGCGTTTTTGCATATTCAACGGCTGCATTGGGGTTAATTTTTAATGTTTGGTGTTTGGTGTTTACTAGTTCACTAATAGCCATAGTTACACATCCTTAAACTGGGTTAGCTGCTAACCACTGCTCTATAAAAGCACGGTGAGGCGGCAAAGTTTGCAACATCTGCTGTGTAAGCTGGCTGTTACGTTCAATTATTTGTTTGGCTTGCACATGTTGTGAATACAAATATGCTTGTTTAGTAAAGTCAGGCTTAAAGCCCATACCGTACAAAACATACTGATAACTGGCAGCAGGGAATAACTCTAATGCGCCATGAAAATCTTGAATAAGCGGGCCACGGCTTCCCCAAAGAAGTAAATCTTCTTGCAGGGTTTGTGGAATAGTATTGGGCTGCACATGTGCTTGCCAGTAAGGTTCTGGGCGCTTGGTTAGCATGTAATGCAGCTTTAAAAAGTCGATAATACGCTGCCAGCGGTAGTCCATTTGCTCGTTAAAGCGTTTAGCTACAATAGACATTACTTGTGTATCTGCTGGCATATGCTCGGCTACAAAGCGTGCTGAAATTTCAACAAGCATAATAGCGGTTGCTTCAAGCGGTTCTACAAACCCTGCTGACATACCAATAGCAACACAGTTTTTATGCCAAAACTTTTCACGGTATCCTGATTCAAAGCTAATTTTACGGGCTGTTAAACCGTTTGCTGAATCGCCTAAATAGTCTCTTAGGTTTTGCTCTGCTTCATCGTCTGATAAAAATTTGCTTGAATAAACATGCCCTACACCTCGGCGGTGCGTTAAACCAATATCCCAAATCCATCCAGCGTTTTGCGCTGTTGCTATGGTGTGGCTAGCCAAAGACTCATCGCTTTCATCGTAAGGAACTTGCATAGCCAGTGCGCTGTCGTTAAATAGCACGTGGTCCATTTTTTTAAATGGTACGTTGAGCGCTTGGCCTAATAACAATGATGAAAAACCAGTACAGTCTATAAATAAATCGGCGTTTATAGTGTGGGTTTGGTCTTTTAGAGTAAGCTCATTTATTGCACCATCGTCATCAAGCTTTACCTGATCAACAGTACCAATAATATGCTCTACACCAAGCTTACTTTTACAATGCTGTTTAAGCATTTCGGCAAAAGCGCCTGCATCTAAGTGATAAGCGTAATTACAATTACCTTGATATTCACCTTGCGCTATACCTCTTGGGGCTAAGCTTGCTTCGCAAATATCATGTTGAAAATTTGTTTGCTGTGCAAAGTCTTCAACATTATCTAAATAAGGGGCTAAATCTATGCGGCCGTAGCCTAGCGGTACAGTAAATGGATGGTAGTAAAAGTCGTTGTTGCCGTGCGTCCAATTTACAAACTTCCCGCCTTGTTTGAAGGTAGCATTACAGGCTTTAAACACATCGACTTCACGCAAGCCTATTTGCTGAAGTGTGTTTTTCATCGTGGGCCAGGTACCTTCACCTACGCCAATAGTTGGAATGTCTGACGATTCAACCAACATCACTTTTAAGCCGTCACCATTTTGACCTTGGTGATACGAAGCTATAATTGCAGCGCTCAGCCATCCTGCTGTACCACCGCCAACTACCGCTACTGTTTTTATTGCTTTATTCATAATGGACTACTCTTTGAGTATTTTTGATAACGTTTTATACAACAAATGCCCGTTAGGGCATTTTGATTTAATGTGTATTCATTTTAGCCAATTAGGTTAACTAATATACATTACTGCTAAATTAACCTAATTGGTATTAGCACCTTGGTGCTGTAATGAAAACTAAGAGGCGAAAAATACGCCTCCATCATTAATTAAAACGATCCGCGAATACCAAACGCGTAACGTGAACCATTATCTTCTACTGAATAGATTTGGTTAGCGAAACGACCTGTTTGCACTAACTCTTCTTCAGTGATGTTGATGCCTTCAGCAAAAATAGTGAAGTTTTCGTTAATATCGTAGCTTGCACTAATATCCCACTGACCGTAAGTTTCTACGTTCACTGGTTCTCCGTTAAAGCCATTATCAACTAAGCGTAAAAAGCCTTCACGGTTATTAAATGCAACACGTGCTTGCCAGTTTTCTTGCTCATAGAAAAATATTAAGTTTTGTGAATCCCCAAGACCTTCTAGTGCAAATGTTTGTGTAGTATCGTCACCCACACTAATGTCGCTATTCACAACAGTTGCATTGGCAATAAAACCAAAGCCGTTTTCAAACATGTGAGTAACACCGACTTCAAAACCGGTTACAGTTGCAGACTCACCATTTTGAGGACGACTTACAGTGTAAACTTCTGAACTACCAATAAGTTCGTCATCTGTTTGGTCTGTACATGTAGTACACGCAAAATCAGGACCTGAACGGTCAGACATTTCGTATGTTTCTGCACCTGTTAGGGTAACAATAAAGTCATCTACTTCTTTACTAAATACTGCAAAGCTAAATAAGTTAGCGTCGTTGTAGTACCACTCGTAAGAAATATCCCAGTTTTCAGACTGGAATGGTTTAAGTGCTGGGTTACCACCACTTGCCGTTAAATTTTGACGACGTGGCTCGTTAAAGTTTGTCGCAGGAGATAGCTGAGACATCGTTGGGCGAGTGATACTGTCGTACGCTGCAAAGCGTAAAATCATGTTGTCTTGCAGCTCTAACTTAACATTGAAAGACGGTAATAAGTTTGAGTAGCTAGTGCCTTGCTCGATGTTCGTTGCAGGCCCAAAAACATTCTGAAACAATGTTGCGTCAGATGTTGGTATTACATCGCTAATAAAGCTTTGCACTGCTGCAACTTCAATATCAGTTTCAGAGTAACGCGCGCCCATATTAACAGTTACTGGCATATCAGCTAGGTCAAAACCAAGCGTAAAGTCCATATATAAGCTAGTGATGTCTTCGTTAATTGTATAACGGTTATTTTGTAGTGTTGGCTCTACAGGGAAGCCTTGATCAGCTAGGTAATCAAGCATTTTATCACCATCGTAGGTGTAGAATGTATCGATTAAGCCAGGGAAGTAATTGCTTGCTTGATATGCTTCAAAATCAATTGCATCAAGTGGTGCTTGTGTACCATAACCACAAAACTGACATTGACTACCAAAGATTTGAAAGCTTGATTTTTCACGCTCTTGGCGATAAGCACCAAAGTTAATGCGATCAACTGGGCCTTTATCTGGCACGTATTCAAAATCGGCTTTTACTTCAGTGATTTCATCTTCATCTGTAAATTGATTACCAATTTCGTTGTAATGAAGTCGCGCTAGACTTGGATCAGGCAATGAACCATTTTCAAAACCATCATGCTGTACAGTAGGAATGCTGCCTGTACCGTCAAAAGTATAGCTATTGATAACACCTACAACGTTAAAGCGATCTCTACCCGCACGGTCATTTTCGGCTGTTGAGCGAGATACATCAAATTTTGCTTTTAATGACTCGTTTACTTGCCAGTCAACGTTAATACCAAATGCTTTATTAGTTACATCACGTGAGTTACGTGTATGTGATACAAAATCACTTGCAGGGTCGCCACTTGGCGCGCCTAAGCCAACTTCTTGAGAGAAAGTTAAAAGAGTACCTGTTTCTGGATCAATCGTTGCACTACCTACGCGGTCTGGTTCAAACCAAGATGCTAAATCGCGTACTGTTGAATCAACTTCAAATTTTGAAATCATGCCATCAACAGTAATCGTAACATCGTCAGACGGTGCATATTGTAGTACTAAACTTGCGTTTGTACGCTCGCGGTCTTGCTCATCAACAACTTGATCCCAGTTACGTGGAATGTAGGCATTTTCAAACAATACACCATCCGTTGGATTAGAGATTGTTTGGCCACCGCGCCAACCAGCCGTTAAAATTTGGTTATTCTGAAGTTTACGTTGTTGATTAGTGATGGCAAAAAGCACACCTAGCTTGTCATCGTTAAACGTATTACTTATTAAGAATGATGTTGATGGAGATACTTCTTCAGAAAGGCTTTCGTACATACCTTTAACTGAACCTAAAATATGTAAACCGCCAAAATCAAAAGGACGTGCTGTAGTTACGTTAACCGTACCACCAATGCCGCCTTCTTGAAGCGTTGCTGTATTACTTTTATAAATATCAGCACCGGTGATTTGATCTGCAGCTAATACATCAAAGTTGAATTCACGCCCTGCACTGTCTGTCGCAATTTGACGACCATTAACAAGTACAGTATTAAATTGTGGACCAAAACCACGAATAGTTACCGCTTGGCCTTCACCACCACTACGGTCAATTGCTACACCTGTAATACGTTGCAGAGATTCTGCTACGTTTAAATCAGGAAATTTACCAAGATCTTCTGCTTTAATCCCGTCTGTAACAACATTAGATGCTTTTTTATCTAACATTGATGAACGTAAGCTGCTGCGGATACCCGTTACTGCGATAACTTCAACATCTTCATTTACTACTGTAGGCGTATTGCCTTCAGCGCCTTGAGCTGCAACGTTTCCGCTTGCCAATATGCCAGTAATAGCAATACTGATCGCGGTTTTCTTGTTGAACGATAACTTATTGTTAATTATCATTTTTTAAAAACTCCTGATTGTGTGTAGTCGTTGTGTCGTTGTGGTAGTGCATATAGTTTCAAATACTATTTATATTATAAATACTTTAAACCAGCAAAAAGTGCAACCTTTTCCTGAATTATGGATAGCATTTAATCACCGTATTTTTGCTTTTAATTTTCTTTAAATTAACATTTCAATGCTGTATTCACTCAGAAAAAGAGTAAATAATAACCTGTTCATAATCCTCTTCCGGTAATAAATTAGCTTTTGGAAAATTTTCACGATTTGGCGCATCTGGCCAATTTTGCGCTTCAAAACACAAAGCTTGCCGTGCTTTAAAAGGCGAACCAACAAAGTTTGCGGTATAAAGCTGCATGCCTGGCTGCGTACTTTTAAGGGTTAAACTAACGTTCGTGTGTGGCGAAGTTAATGTAGCCATCGTCTTTAAACTGCTGTCATCATTAAAAATATAGCAGTGATCAAAGCCATTTCCAGCTTCTAGTTGAGGATGAACGGCGCTTAAGGCCTCACCAACTTGAGCTGGCTTAGTAAAGTCAAAGCAGGTACCGGTGACTGATGCAGATTCATTAAGTGGAATACTAGTTGTATCAATAGGAAGATAGTAATTGGCATTAACTTGAACAAGGTGTTCATTAATTGATTCGCTACCATCAAGATTAAAATAGCAATGGTTAGTAAAGTTAACGAGCGTTTCTTTATTAGTTAGCGCTTTAAAGTGCAGAGTAAGCTCGCCGTTTTTAGCGCTAATCGTTTGCCAAACCTGCAACTCACCGGGGAAACCTTGTTCGCCGTCGGGCGAGCAATAATAAAGTTCAACTTCACTTTCAGTTTGTTTGGTTACTTGCCAAAGTACTTTATTAAAGCCTTTAACGCCGCCGTGCAGGCTATTAGGGCCGTTATTTGCTTCTAGTTGATACTGCGTACCAGATAAGTTAAAACGCCCCTTTGCAATGCGATTAGCGTATCGACCTACTGTAGCGCCTAAGTAAAATGGGTTTTCAAGATAGTATTGAGGATCATCGACGCTAAGCGTCATTTCTTGTTCTTTAAATTTAATGCTTTTTATTATTGCGCCAAATGGCAAAATTTCAGCTGTTAAATTTTGATCATCACTGAGTTGAATAACTTGTAAAGGTTGGTTATTGGCAATAGATGTCACACGCATTCTCCAATCAAATTACCGAATTAACATTTCCTGTTATAACGGCGCAACAATATATAATATAAATAGTATATAACTAGCGCTTGTAACTCAATCTAAATGCGTTAAAAAATCACGACAAAAATTTACAGCTGCCATTATTATTTACATAAGGCGAGTAAATTAAATACTTATTGTTTTTACCCCCCCCAAAAATCACACCTAATTAACTAACACATCAAAATAAATAAAAAGACAAATACAATCATAACCTTAAGAAAATCCAACCAATCGACATATGTTAAAGTTTTATTAAACCACTCTTTTATTTGGAAAATTTTCAGCCTTACTTTGTTTAGTTGATGTCTGCACCATTTAATCCAGCTTAATCGCTGCGTGTGCACTTTGTTTTTAGTATTTATAAACATTAACTGAGAGAAGAAAGGAATTATGATCCCATTTAGACTTAATAAGCTGAGTATATTAGTTGGCGCTGTATCTGGCACATTCATATTAGCAAGCAGCCCTATACATGCAGCTCAAAGTGATAAAGTTCAGCAGGAAATGGAAGCGATCACGGTAACAGGCTACCGCTCTAACCTAGCCCGTAGTAAAGAACTGAAAAGAAATGCGATTGGCTCGCAAGACAGCATATTAGCTGAAGACATTGGCGAATTCCCAGACGCTAACTTAGCTGAGTCATTACAGCGTGTACCGGGTGTGTCTATTTCGCGTGACTCAGGTGAAGGTCGTCAAATATCGCTACGTGGCTTGGGTCCTAATTTTACACGCACACGCTTAAATGGCATGGAAGCACTTTTTACGAGCGATTCAGGTATTGACCAACGTGGTGGTGCATCTCGCTCTCGAGATTTTGATTTCAGTATTTTTGCCTCAGAACTATTTAATCGCGTAGATGTGTATAAATCGTATGATGCGTCATTAGATGAGGGGGGTATTGCCGGTACTGTTGATTTACATACTGCAAAACCTTTTGATAATTCTGAAGAAGGGCTACAAGGTGCTGTAAGTGTAAAAGGTATTTATAATGATAGAACAGAGCATTCAGACCCTCGCTTTGCTGGTTTGTTATCAAATACTTGGGGGGATTTTGGTGCGCTCGTATCGGTTGCTTATTCTGAAGTAGATACAATTGAAGAAGGCTACCATGTGTGGTCTTGGAAACAAGCGAGCTTTGGTGATGATAATGTTGCAGATTCAGTTGACGGCGATATTAAAGACCGTTTGGTCAATGCCACGGGTAATGACCGTGTGTTTGTATCTCGCGCTAATAACATTGCATCTTGGGCTAATACACGTAAACGTACCGGTATTACCGCTGCATTTCAGTGGCAACCTTCTGATGCAATGTCTTTTGATTTGGATATTTTGTACGGAAAACTATCTAACGATCGCATTGAAAATCAATTATCAACAGCGGGCACAAACGCATTTACTGGCGATGTGACGGCAAATCAGTTACTCGTTGATGCAGCTATTGAAGGTGACGATTTAGTATACGCCTCATTTGAAGGTCTTGATTTACGTACCGAGTCAAAAGTAAGTTTTGGCGAAACTGATTTTCACCAAATATCACTCAGTGGTAATTTTGAACTAACCGATAAACTATACATGACAACCATGTTTGGTTTATCAAAATCTACTTTTGAGCAACCTATAAACGATAAAGTTTTTAGTGAATCTGTCGACCATGCGTTTTCTGTTGATTGGCGCAATGCTAAATATGGTCAAAATACTTACGACTTTGATATTACCGACGTTGACCAGTGGGCATTAATGCGAACTGATGTCCGTGAAGATGAAATAAGCAATGAATACAACACGTATCAAGTTGATTTTAATTACGAACTTAATGATGTTCATTCATTTAAGTTTGGTCTTCAGTCTAAAAACTATCAATCAGATGGCTTTGAACGCAGAGACCGTGTTGATTGGGAAAATGACCCAAATTCACCTGAAGCTGTTTTTCAAATAACAAATATCCCAATTTTACATGACTATGTTATTGCAAATAACCAAGCAACTTTTGAGCGTGTTGTTGCAACAGGTTTAATTTCTCGCGAGTTAGATGCCTCTCATAATCGCCCTGGTACTGTATATCAAATTGAAGAAGATACTATTGGGGTTTATGCACAGTACTTATGGAACACCGAAATAAGTAACTTCCCAATTAGAGGTAACTTAGGTTTGCGTTGGTACGAAACTGAACAAACATCGAGCGGGGAAGTTAATACTGGAGCAGGTTTTGAGCAAATTGAATTTAGTAAAACCTATTCTGATTTACTACCAAGCTTAAATGTTGTTGCTGATATTTCTGATAATTGGTTAGTCCGCTTTGGTGCAAATCGCAATATTTCTCGACCAAATTTAAATCAATTAAAAGCGGCTGGGCAAGTGGGTGTTGCAGATCAATTTATTAGTGCTGGTAACCCTAATTTAGAGCGTTTTGTCGCTGATTCATTCGAAACATCATTTGAGTTTTATGGTGATTCGTCAAGCTTGGCTATTGCATTATTCCATAAAGATATGGAGTCATTTATTGTCCAGCAATCAGTGACCCTACCTTATGAGCAAACGGGTTACCCTCTAGAGTTTTTAGATTTTGACCCGCGCGTAAATGCGCAATCTGAGTTTACCGTTTCACAACCTATAAATGGTGATTCTACAGATGTCACTGGTTTAGAAATTGCGTTTCAAATGGACTTTGATTTTTTACCAGAACCATTTAATTACTTAGGAATGCTCGGTAATGTAACCATTGCTGATGGCGAAACTATTTTATTTAACGAAGGTGAGCGCATCAGCGTTACTCCTCCTGGCTTATCTGAATTGTCTCACAATTTTACCCTTTATTATGAAACGCCGCGTTGGGGCATGCGTGTATCGAGCTCTTATCGTGATGAGTACATTACAGGCGAAGGCTCAGAGCAAAACATTGTTGCAGGATACGATGAAACAACGTTTGTTGATTTTAAATCGTTCATGAATATTACAGAGCAAGTAAAAATAACCTTTGAAGCAACAAATTTAACGGATGAAGCAATTCGCCAATTCCTTGATCACAGAACCCAATCTTACTCACAAAGTGGTCGTAATTTTGCGTTAGGTATATCGTATAAATTCTAGTTTAGTCCCTGTATTGGCTGCTGTAGCAGCCAATGCTTTTATTTATAAAAGGTATAACGATGAATAAAACAATTATAGCGGTGTCAATAATATGCAGCTTAACAACTGCAAAATACTGTGTAGCCAATGATTTTCATACGCAACCGAAGCTAAATAACCCCATTTCACAAGTGCTTAATTCTTTGGGTAGTAATTGCCAAGATTTTAAAGTAGATACACAAAGTGATCACGTATTTGAAATTAGTGATCATCACCAAGCATTCGAACTATCTCATAAATGGAGTAATGGCTCCCATACTGCTTTTATTGCACACTCAGAAACAAGTAGTGGTGATTTAGGTCAAATATTAACATTTAATGCAAGCAGTAATGCATTCAACAGCAATGATGAGATTAGTAGCAATAGCACATTAGCTCTACGCGATAAAATACGTATTTCTGAGCAACATCCATCTGGTATAGCCTGGCTTCCCGCTCCAAACAATGAAGATGAGGGCTATTTATTTATTGCCTCTGAAAACGAAATAAAAGTACGTGTCAGAAAATTTAATGCGACAACTGATTTAGGGCAAGCCGCTGAATTACAACAAACAGAGTTAAATAAAATTACCGATGTATGGCTTGCTCAAATAGATAACACAACATGGTTAATACTCCATCATATGGGAGAAGCTAAAGGGGTCGCTTATAAAGCTGATTCTGAGCGCTTGTTTCAATACAACACGCCACAAGAGGGCATTATAGATATAACTGCTTTTGAGCGAGTAAACACCTATAACACAGCAAAAAATACTGACTGTAACAGTGTTGGTCAAAATGCACAGCTAGTCCAAGACAGTAACAATAATTGGTTTGTCGTTCATTCTTATACCGGTGGTACTGTTTGCGGCGCTAACATTGGCGATAATCATGTGAATGCTTATCCGGTAAGTTTTAATAACAACACAGCTTTCAGCGTATCTACGTCAGCTCCTGCTGTGAAAACCATATTAGGCCGTGCCAATGGTCCAACAGATCCTGGCGCTGATGGTGCGAGCGGATTTAGAGTAAATGAGGGCGGGCAGTTAATTGCATATTTAGGTGCGCAATATGCTTATTCGTCTCTTTTTAATTGGAAATCTGCTTTGCGTGAATGTCGCTCAAGTAAATAAATTAACAGCTAGGTCACTATCTTTAGTTGCCTAGCCACTTAAATAAAAAGATAAAAATCATGCAAAAATATACTGTTTCATTCCTCATTAATTTATTATTGCTTTTAGTTTGCTGCCCATCAATTGCTGCAAATGACACATTTACTTTAGGTGTTATTGCCGATTGCCAATATGCAGAACAAGCCAATAAAGGTACTCGACACTATACATCTTGCCCTCAAAAGTTCAGCACTGCCGTTGAGCAATTTAATCAACTGCCTTTATCGGGTGTATTACATTTAGGCGACTTTATCGACCGTGAATTTAAAAGTTTTACTCCGTTAAATACAATATCGTCATCGCTTAACGCTCCCCTTTATCATGTATTAGGAAACCATGAATTCTCGGTAGATGATAAGTTTAAAATGCGCATAACTAACACTTTAAATATGCCATCGCGCTACTACAGTTTTGAAATAAACAACTGGCTCTTTATCGCATTAGATGGCAGCGATGTGAGCACTTACGCATGGCCTAAAAATAGTAAAAAACATCAACAAAATATGACCTTGTTTAACTCTCAATATAAAGGGCACGAAGATTGGAATGGCGCAATTGGTATAAAACAGCTTAAGTGGTTAGAAGAAAAGCTAAAAGTAGCGCAAGTAAAAGAACAACCTGTTGTACTACTGAGTCACTTCCCTATTTTTCCTGAGAACAACCATAACCTATGGAACGCGCAAGAAGTGCTAACCCTTATTAGCCAGTATTCAACCGTAAAAGCATGGTTTAATGGTCATAACCATGTAGGTAATTACGCAAAAAAAGACGGCATTCACTTTGTAACTTTTCATGCGATGCTTGATACCGATACAACTGCATTTAGCACTCTTGAATTTTCGCCAACCCAACTTAAAATTAATGGTCAAGGGAGGCAGCCTTCAATGGTTCTTCCCATTAAATAACCGCAATAAAACTAAGATAACCTATGGCTCTATATAATAACGCGTACAAGGAGAGGATTAGCGTGACTAGGGAACTTAGTCACGCATTTTTGGCACTTATGTAGCTATGCAATTGCTCAATAGCACTTTGCATTTGGCGGCTTATATCACCTAGGCTAAACCCTGTTGCCACTTTAATTTGTTGATATGTTTCACCATGAATTCGGCTACGTACTATAAGGTCTCGCTGCTTATCTGTAAGCGTATTCATCGCATCTGAAATATATTCAATTCGTAAATTCATGCTACATAGATCCTCAGGGCTACCTTGTGTACATAGTGGTTCATCAATATTATCGAGGGTGTCGTCTGACAAATATTGGGTATTTTTAAAACGAGAACGATAATTTAAACCAATGTTAATAGCTGAACGAAGCAGATAAGCTTTCGGAAACTCTATTTTATCAATATGCTGGTGCGACAACATATTACTAAATGCTTCCTGCACTAAATCTTCATGGTCGCTAAGGCTTGCCCCAAAAAAATCACGGACTCTACGATTTAGTTCACTGTTGTGCTCGATATATAATTTTTCAAAAAATGATTCGATAATCATAAAATAGCTTTAACAACCTCTTAGTTCAAAAAGTAAAAACAACTGTATTAGTCGTTATATTTAAGAGGATTAATCTAGCATTCAATTATGCTAAGAATATGACAAACCAAGCGTTTGTCACTAAAAGGTCATTTATTAGCTAAGTTACGACTCAGCAGTAATGTGCTCGTTAAGCGCTGCTTTTTCGTCAATGCTAAGCGCTTGTTTTGATTTAGCAACAAAGTCGTACCTCACCATCACAGCTTTGCCTATTGCGCAGCATTTATCGTGTTGCCATGCTTCTTGTCGAAGTGTGAAAGAGCTAGTGCCTATATGCTCTACAGAGGTTTTTACGGTCACTTCGTGGCCATAAAATAATTCGCCCACAAACGACACTTCAACTTTGGCGATAATCAATTTCCAATCATGTGGATTTAAGTCCGGTGTAAAAAACTTAAAAATAGGTCCACGTGCGACTTCAAACCATACAGGTAGTACGGTATTGTTAATGTGTCCGAGTGCATCTGTTTCGCTAAAGCGCGGCATCACTTTTTCAATAAACATAAAAATCCAATAATAATTATATAAAGGTAAACCATGACGGACTTTATACGCGTTGTTGATAACGCATTAAGCGATGAGTTTTGCGATGAATTTATTACCACATTCGCGCAAAGCCCGCATGTAAAACAAGGGGTAACATCGGGCGGTGTCGACTTAAAGAAAAAAGACAGTCACGACCTACACTTAAATAATCACCCCGAATATGCACAACAATTAAAACATATACAACAAACGACTGCACAGCATGTTTTTAAGTATGTTGAAGAGCATATTTTTATGATGATTGGGGCGTTTGGCTTAAAGGTCTATCACCCAAAAACAGGCGACGTTGTCGATTTAACCCAAGAGAATTTTGAAGAAGTGGGTAAACCGCAATTACCTTTGCTAGTTCAGCAAATTTTTAGACTTGGTAATATTCAAGCGCAAAAATATGAAGTAAACAAAGGTGGCTACCCTTACTGGCATAGTGAAGTTTACCCGCAGCTACAGCACAATGAAGCACTACATCGCGTGTTGTTATTTATGTTTTATTTAAACGATGTTGATGAAGGCGGTGAAACGGAGTTTTACTATCAAAACCGTAAAATCGCCCCTAAAAAAGGCACTATGGTAATAGCCCCAGGCTACTTTACACATACTCATAGAGGCAATAAGCCAGTATCAAACGATAAGTATATTTTAACATCGTGGGTGTTGTTTAATCGCGCAGAACAAATATATGGTGCGCCAAAGAGTTAGCGCACCAAAATCAGTATTATTTAACCGAGCAGTTCATCAAATAAATTAAACAACTGATCTAGCTCTTCAATGGTGTTGTAGTGCATACAACCAATGCGCACTACACCGCCTTTATCAAGCACATCTAATTGCTTGCACAAACCTTGCGCGTAAAAATTACCATCCCACACGCATATATGCTGTTTACCTAAAAATTCTGACACGGCGCGTGGCTCAAGCCCTTCAAAAATTAAAGCAAAAGTAGGTGTACGCTCATTTAAGCGATCAAAGTCATCAATACCAAACAACTTAATGCGTGGGTAGTTTACCAAGCGCGTTAAAAAGTGCTCACTAAGCGCCATTTCGTGTTGTTTAGTTTTAGCAAAAGCTATGCTTAACTTTTCGCGGCGTGAATGGCTATCGTCAAGTTCGCTAATTGCTGCAATGTAATCAACAGCAGCAATAAAGCCCGCCATAGCTTCAAAGCTTTGTGTGCCGGTTTCCCAGCGACCTGGTGCTACGTCTTTAGCTGGTTCTACTTTATAAGGCGTAAACCCGTCTAAATGTTCTTTTTTACCATAAACCATGCCTAAATGCGGGCCAAAAAACTTATATGCAGAGCAGGCTAAAAAATCGCAATCAAGTGCTTGCACGTCAACAAGCTCGTGTGGTGCATAATGTACTGCATCAACATAAACAAGTGCGCCTACAGCGTGAGCAAGCTCTACAATACGTTTAATATTGTTAATTGAACCTGTGGTATTTGACGCATACGTTACCGCTACGAGCTTAGTATTACTGTTTAATAGGCTTTCAAATTGCGCCATATCTAAGCTGCAATCAGCTTCGTTAATTAAGGCTGTGTTTACAACAACGCCTTTATCTTCTGCGGCTTGTTGCCACGACGATACATTTGAGAAATGATCGGCATTGGTTACAATTATTTCATCGCCAGCCTGCCAGTCACGTGAAATTGCACGGCTAAAGCTAAATGTTAGGCTGGTCATGTTTGGACCAAACACAATTTGTTGTGAGCTAGGTGCATTAAGTAAGTCAGCGGCGGCTTGGCGCGCATTAGCCATCAACTCAACCGTTTTATCACTAGAAAAAAACGCGCCACCTAAGTTCGAATTATAACGACCTAAATAAGCTGTCATCGCATTAAGCACCGATGTTGGTACCTGCGAGCCACCCGGTCCATCTAAAAATATTGGCGATTTACCATCAACGTTTTGCATTAATGCAGGAAACTGCTCACGTAATTGCGTTATGTTCATGCTTATTCCTTAAGACGTTAATACAAAACAATCCAGGTAACCTGGTTTGCTAGCATCAATTTTGTTCATAGGTGTTGCGTTGTGCCACACTTGACGGTCGTTTATTAATGCAAACATGCCGTCTTTTATTTCCATTTTAAAACAAGGCTCAGCTTGCTTGTTTTCGTATACAAGTAGCTCGCCGCCTTCTAAGTTCTCGTGAGAAACGCCGCATATACATACATGGTCAAAACCATCTTGATGCACGCCTTCTGGCGCTGCCGGCGTATCGCTGTTAATTGCAAGCATACGGAACTGATGTATTTCAATATCACGCTGCTCATCAATACCGGTAAGTTGGCGAAACTCATTTACAATGCTTTTCATGCCTTCTGACTCAAGTAAACTTTGCTCTAAGTTTTCGTAAGTACGCTCTACATTACCTTGAAAAGTATTAATTGAATCGTCTTGAACAAATGCTTTGGCTTGCTGTAGCTTTATTTCACCATCTTGCATTTTAACTACTGAGTAACGACGTTTACGAAAGGCGCCATCTGCATAAGGATTTGCAGGCAGGTTATCAAAAGAAGGCTTAACCAAATCAATATTTGCTTGGTTAACAAAACGTAGTTGCAGTAAATTCTGGTTGTTTAATGCTGTCATAAAATCTCGCCTAAAATAATGAGAATATTGATGAGGATTTTAATGCATTTTGATAGGATTTTTTGCGCGATTACTTACTTTAAAAGCAACTTAAGACTAGATTTAATACAATAATATAAAAAAAGAAGCATGAACTATCTAATATTTATTTTAGCCAATAAAAAACCCGCCTAAGCGGGTTTTTAAACAAACTCTAAAAATTATACAGCTTGTTGAATAATCACGTTGTCTGCTTTTTTAGTGTAAGCAGGCATGCGGTGGAAGTTCAAGTAACGGTATGTATCTGACGCCGTTGCATTGATCTTCGCAGCATATTCTTGGTACTCAGCGACTGTTGGTAATTTACCAATGATTGCAGCAATTGCAGCAAGCTCAGATGATGCTAAGAATACGTTTGCGCCATTACCTAAACGGTTAGGGAAGTTACGTGTAGAGGTAGACACAACCGTTGCTTTATCTGCAACACGTGCTTGGTTACCCATACATAGTGAACAACCTGGAGTTTCGATACGTGCGCCAACACGACCAAAAATACCATAGTAACCTTCTTCTGTAAGTTGGTCTTTGTCCATCTTAGTAGGTGGAGCAACCCAAAGCTGAGTCGGAAGTTGACCTTTAAAGCCATCAAGCAACTTACCAGCAGCACGGAAGTGACCAATGTTAGTCATACAAGAACCGATGAATACTTCATCAATTTTCTCGCCAGCAACATCAGAAAGAAGACGCGCATCATCAGGGTCATTTGGAGCACAAAGAACAGGTTCTTTAATCTCAGCTAAATCAATTTCAACGATATGCTTGTACTCTGCATCAGCGTCAGCTTCCATTAGTTCTGGGTTAGCTAACCAATCTTGCATTGCAGTAATACGACGTTCAATCGTACGTACATCACCGTAACCTTCAGAAATCATCCACTTAAGCATAACAATGTTTGATTCTAGGTATTCAGAGATAGACTCTTTAGATAACTTAACAGTACAACCTGCTGCCGAACGCTCTGCAGATGCATCTGATAATTCAAACGCTTGCTCAACAGTTAGGTGTTCAACGCCTTCAATTTCTAGTACGCGACCAGAGAATTCGTTAATTTTACCTTTTTTCTCAACTGTTAATAAACCTTGTTTGATACCGTAGTAAGGGATTGCATGAACAAGGTCACGTAGAGTGATACCTGGTTGCATTTCGCCTTTAAAACGAACCAAAATAGATTCAGGCATATCAAGCGGCATAACACCAGTTGCTGCTGCGAATGCTACTGCACCCGAACCTGCTGGGAATGAAATACCTAATGGGAAACGTGTATGTGAATCACCACCAGTACCTACGGTATCTGGTAATAACATACGGTTTAACCACGAGTGAATAATACCATCACCTGGACGAAGTGAAACACCGCCACGGTTCATGATGAAATCAGGAAGCGTATGGTGAGTGCTTACATCGATAGGCTTAGGATAAGCTGATGTATGACAGAATGACTGCATTGTTAAATCTGCAGAGAAACCTAAACATGCTAGATCTTTAAGTTCATCACGTGTCATAGGACCTGTTGTATCTTGCGAACCAACAGTTGTCATTTTAGGCTCACAGTACTGACCTGGGCGAATACCTGCAACGTTACATGCTTTACCAACCATTTTTTGCGCTAGTGTGAAGCCTTTATCAGAAACTTCTGTTGCTGTTGGTACTTTAAATGTATCAGTTGCACCTAAGCCAAGAGATGTACGCGCTTTGTCAGTTAAACCACGACCGATAATTAGTGGAATACGCCCACCAGCACGAACTTCATCTAAAATCACATCAGATTTAAGCTCAAAAGTAGAAATTACTTTATCAGTACCATGTTGCTTAACAACACCTTCGTACGGATAAATGTCGATTTGCTCGCCCATGTTGAGTTCATCAACATTTAATTCGATTGGTAATGCGCCTGAATCTTCCATTGTATTGAAGAAGATTGGAGCAATTTTATTACCTAGACATACACCGCCAACACGCTTGTTTGGTACGAATGGGATATCATCGCCCATAAACCAAAGTACAGAGTTAGTTGCAGACTTACGAGAAGAACCCGTACCAACAACATCACCTACGTAAGCAAGTGGTAAACCTTTAGTTTTTAATTCTTCAATCTGAGTAATTGGACCAACTTCGCCCGCTTTATCAGGTGTAATACCATCGCGTTCAATTTTTAGCATTGCTAAAGCATGAAGTGGGATATCTGGACGAGACCATGCATCTGGTGCAGGAGACAAGTCATCAGTATTTGTTTCGCCAGTTACTTTAAATACAGTAACTGAGATCTTTTCAGCAACAGCTGGCTTATTAGTAAACCATTCTGCATTTGCCCAAGACTCAATAATTTGCTTAGCGAATGTATTACCTGCTTTTGCTTTTTCTTCTACATCGTAGAACGCATCAAACATAAGTAATGTATTTGAAAGGCCTTTAACTACGATTGGTGCAAGTGTTTCGTCATCAAGTAGGTCAATCATTGGTGCGATATTGTAACCGCCCAACATTGTACCTAATAATTCTGCCGCTTTTTCTTTAGAAACAAGTGGAGAATTAGTTTCACCTTTAGCTACAGCTGCTAAGAAGCCCGCTTTAATATAAGCAGCATCATCAACACCTGCTGGTATACGCTGAATGAACAAATCTAAAATGAATTCTTCTTCACCTGCAGGTGGAGTTTTGATTAATTCAATAAGATCAGCAGTTTGCTGAGCATCTAATGGCGCTGGTACGATACCTAACGCGGCACGTTCTTCTACGTGTTTACGATATTCTTGTAGCACAATATTGCCCTCTTGGTGACGTGAAAGTATCCGGTAGCGCTTCAAGCGCAAATAAGTTACCCAATACTTATAGTATTCTAACGCGTAATTATAAAGCTTTTATGGATAGATGAAAATCCATCCAGTTACGCAACTGATTATACCGATTATAAATACTATGAATAGTGGTTGTAGTAAAAACTATTTTCATGAATACTTGTTAAGTAAGAATCATTACCATTAACCAATATTAATTTATTACAGGCATAAAAAAACCCAGCACTTGGCTGGGTTTTTATTACAAACTATTTAATTAACGTAAAACTTTAACGTTTTTGATAGTTTTGATATGCGCTTCTACACGACGGTTCTCTGCGTTTGCAGCTTTAGTGTTTGCATCATTTTTAAGACGCTCTTCACCTAAACCAACTGTAGTAATACGGTCTTTAGCAATGCCATCAGAAACTAATTGCTTAGCTACTGCATCAGCACGTTTTTTAGATAACCATTTGTTGTAAGTTGCTTTACCTACAGAAGAAGTGTGACCTTCTAAAAGTACTGTTGTATCTGGGTACTCTTTTAAGAATGCAGATACTTTTTCAATATCGTTTAAGTACTGAGTAGATACTGCTGAAGCATTGTTAGGGAAAGTCACTAATAAGCTTACAGTTACTTCTTTATCTTCATATAAAGTACAACCAGTGCCATCAACTGCATCAGTCATAGGCGTGTTAGCACACTTATCATCTGCATCAGGAATGTTGTCGTTGTCGCTATCTGTAGGAGCTACAGCTACTTCAATTACCTTAGGCTCTGGAGCTGGTTTAACTGGCTCTACAGGAGCTGAATTTTGGCCAAATAAGTAGTTAATACCAATTTTAGCGCCTACATCTGTGTAACCACGGTCAAGACCTTGGTATACAGCTGTTTCAGCATTTACAAATAAGCCATCTGTAATGAAATGTTGGTAACCAACACCTGCATTTAAGAATGTGTTGTCATCTACTACGTCCATTTCTTTAATACCGAAAAGACCGTAGAAAGGACCACCATTTAAATGGTAAAGAGCATCAATACCGTAACGCTCGCCATCAATACTGTTGCGGTTGCCAGCAACTTTATCAAAAGCATTAAAATCCATATCTGCATATTCAAGACGTGCGCTCCAGTAATCACTGAAACGGTAACCGGCTTCAACACCCCAGCCAGTTGATTCATTTACGTCAAGACCAGCTTGAGCACGCATGTTTTTCCAAGATGCGTCATAGTAGTCGCCAAATGCGCCAATGTAGAAACCTTCTTCTTTATCAGCAGCGAATGTAGATGCGCTAGTTGCAGCCAACGCGATTGCAATTGTAAGTGATTTTAATTTCATTGTTTTCTTCCCATTTGAACAATTTTAAATTGTAGCTAATCGATACTAGCTCAATCAGTTTTATATAGACTAACTGAGCCTTTGTTAATCAATACTTAACGAAAAATAAAGTTTATAACTTTTTTCTATGCCCAGTCACAACACACATCCACTTACTATAGGCGAAATTAAAACTTTATTGAAAAATAAATATAGTAGTTTTTTGTAAATTAGTACTTAGCAAGGAATGTAAGAGCAATTAAATTAAATGCACTTATAAATGTAAATGCAAAGAAACATTGCTTGGCTTTAATTCGGCGCATAATACCACCAGAATTAACATTCCCCTAGATATATGCGCATGTTTGATTAAAAAATGACTCTTTTTAATCATGTGGTTATATTTAAAGTTAAGAGTTAAGTACCACAAAAAGTCTGGTAATCATTCTCATTTATCGGCGTAGCTTGAAATTCTGATAATTTTCCACTGTCAGAATACGGGTTACTGGCTATTTTTATAAAGCGCTGTAGCAACTCACTAGACCCAGTAGCATTATATTGTGCAATTATTTCTTCGATCACATGATTACGCGGTATTACACGAGGATTTGCAGCTCTCATTACTTCATAACTATTATCGTCGGTTAAGCTTACCCACTTAGCTCTCCATTCAATTAGCGACTCTGGTATTACTACTTCTTCTTTTAAGGATTCAGTAAGCGCATCGAAAGTATTGGTGTAGTCGAGCTGGTTATCTTTTAATAGTGTTAACAACTCTGCGATTAACTCGCCGCTACTATTACAAGATTCATTTAAACCCAGTTTTTGTGCCCACATAGCCGTAAATTCAGTATTAAACTGCTCAGCAAAACTATTAATAAATGGCGTCATTAATGAAACCGCTTGCTCGTCATCATCGCTAATAAGTGGTATTAAACTCTCAGCTAAACGAGCACAGTTCCAGTTAGCTATATTAGGTTGATTACCAAATGCATACCGACCTTGTTTGTCGATAGAGCTAAATACGGTATCAAAGTCAAAGCTATTCATCATGGCACACGGGCCGTAATCAATGGTTTCTCCACTTACTAGCGTATTATCGGTATTCATTACTCCATGAATAAAGCCAACACGCATCCAGCTCACAACTAGCTTAACTTGGTTTTTAATCACAGCGCCTAAAAATGCTAAATAACGCTGCGATCCTGTATCGGTTATTTCTGGGTAGTGTCGCTCTATAGCTAAATCGGCTAAATTTTTAAGTCCTTCAACATCGCCTTGCGTCGCTAAATATTGAAACGAGCCAACACGAATATGGCTCGTTGCTAAACGAGTAACTATAGCGCCTGCTTGTGGCGGATTGCGATAAACCGTTTCGCCACTACCAACAACCGCTAAGCAGCGTGTGGTTTTAATGCCTAGTGCATGCATTGCCTCGCTCATTACGTATTCACGAATAGCAGGACCAAGTGCACAACGTCCATCTCCCCCTCTTGAGTAAGGAGTAGCACCAGAGCCTTTTAATTGAATATCCCACAACTGGTTTTTATCATCATTAATAGCGCCCAGCAAATGCGCTCGCCCATCGCCTAAACGTGGTGAAAAATGTCCAAATTGGTGCCCAGAGTAACCAAGTGCTACTGCAGGAATCGCCTGTTTTTCGTTACCGCTAAAAGTGCTAGCACGCAAATCAGCTGCAACGTTAATATTAAACTCTTTTGCTAAGCTCTCGTTCCACAGCAATAACTGAGGAGAGGCAACGCTTGCAGGAAAATCTTCTATCGCAAAGTTTTCCGTAATGTCTGTGTATCTTGGCACTAATTTCATGGTAATTCCTATTATTGCTGACTTATACCAACACGGTTGTCACCAACGCCATAAGCAACAATTAAACTTAACTCTTGCATACTTAAGCCGCTTTGCTTTTGCATTTCATTAAAAAAAGCTTGGGCAGCACTCAGTGATTTTTTAGTTTGTAAGCCGCCGTCTATAATTTTATGAGCACGTAAGTAATTCTCTACATCGCGTGATAGTAAAAAGGTATCTTTACCAAGTGCTCGTAGCGCATAAGGTCCTGTATTTCCGCCTAAACGCGAACCATGTTTTTTTAAATACGCCCATAAACCAATAATATCGTCTGCAGGCCAATTAGCGACAAACTGGCTAAAACTGCCATGTTCCCCTGCTATTTCGTGGATCATGTAAGCATTTTCGGTAATTGTTTTTACTTTTTTATAGTTACGAACGATTCGCTCATCCGTTGCTTTTTGTTCCAGCATATCAGGTGGCATCATTAATAACTTATCAACGCTAAAATCCCAAAAAACCTCTCTAAAGCCTGGCCACTTATTATTAATGACTGACCAATAAAAGCCGCTTTGAAATACTTTTCGAGTAAATTCCTCAAGCCAATCGTCGTCACTTAACGTGCTTAGTTGTTTTTTAGATAGCGGTTTTGCAAGTAATAACTTAAGCATTTTTTCGGAGCCTTTTCGCTCTACCGCTCGCTTATAAATATCGCTAAATTTTTCCATACTAATTAAATACCTCACTACTTATATTGCTAGTGTACGAGAAAAGCACCCAATACGTAACCACTCCCATTATGGATGAATGAATATGCATTTAGTCGCTTGACACCTAGACGGCTAAAATGCTTTAATCGCCGTAATTACCCTATTTAAATTGCACAGGTTTGTAAGTTTTTACTCTACAAACAGGTGTAAAGGGCTAGAAGAGGTGCGTTATTCAGGTAGCGTATGTTAGGAGCGCAAACTCCAGTGAGCATACGTGAGGGGAATTAACGCCGAGAAGTAACCACTTTTGCGAGGTGTTTATTTCGGGCGACTAGGTTGAACCCTAGCGACTGTCACCAATAGCTGCTTATAAAAGCAGCTTATTAGTTTGGTGGAGAGCTTCTGGTCTTAAATATTAAGGCCGTGCGCCCTATTATTTTAAGCCCATTCGCTCTTCGAATTATTAGTTCGAACGACGTTAATGCGGCTCCTTCCATAAAGCTTTTTAACTCTTCGAATAATACCAATTGCATTAAATTAGTTATCGCTAAAATGATCACGTTTTTAATAAAGTTGGTACAAATTATAAGTTCGTGAGAGATGATCAACAACTTCAATTTAAACGACTACTCATTGTGGACCGCGCTCGTAACGCCATTTGATCAACACGGCGATGTTGACTACAACACGTTAACTAAACTGGTTAGCGATCAAGAAGCGGCACATAACGGTATTTTACTACTTGGCAGTACGGGCGAAGGTTTAGCACTCACGCTAAAAGAGCAACAAGCCATTGTTGAACACGTATGCCAACTAAAACCAGCAGTACCACTCATGGTTGCTGTGGGCGGTAGTAACTTAAAGCAAC
The DNA here is from genome assembly GCF_040309305.1 of Pseudoalteromonas sp. RB2-MNA-CIBAN-0110. Taxonomy (NCBI): domain Bacteria; kingdom Pseudomonadati; phylum Pseudomonadota; class Gammaproteobacteria; order Alteromonadales; family Pseudoalteromonadaceae; genus Pseudoalteromonas; species Pseudoalteromonas sp. RB2-MNA-CIBAN-0110. Next base: position 42,515 of record NZ_JBEOOQ010000034.1, read on the forward strand.
AAATTGAGTGGGTTAACTACTGTAATACACTCCCAATTCATAGCTTTTTACTTGGCTCACCGCTTTATGCAAAGCCTGGCGCTATAGGTCAAACTCATTGGTTTGAAAGCCTACTTAATGCAAGTGTTCACCCGTGTATGCTTTATAACGTACCGGGTCGAAGTGCTGTTAGCATTCCAACGGCAACAATTCAAAACTTACAAAATAATAAAAATTTATGGGCACTAAAAGAAGCGAGCGGCAGCATTGCTCAGTTTGAAGCTTATCGCCAAGCAGCGCCTAATTTAGCTATTTTTAGTGGCGACGATGCGCTAATGCCATATTTTGCCCAAGCCGGTGCAAAAGGTTTAGTGTCGGTAGCTGCAAATGCATGGCCCGCACAAACTCACGAGTTTGTTAAACGCAGCTTAAGTGGTCAACACCCTAATTTATTTGCCCAGTGGTCAAGCGCTATTAATAGCCTATTTGCTGTTGCAAACCCTATTCCCGTAAAGGTATTGATGCATTTGCAAGGTCGCTTAAGCAGCCCGCAACTTCGTCCACCTTTAACACACCTTGAGTTAACTCAAACCGATTGCATCACAACTGCAAACAACACCATTTTATCTTGGCATTAAATACAGGTTTTTATAATGAGCTGGTTAGAACTATTAAATAATTTAGAATCGGGCGCAGTACGCGCAGCATCACAAAACGAAAGCGGCCAATGGCAAGCTAACGTAGAAGTAAAACAAGGCATTTTGGATGCCTTCAAAAATGGCACTAATACTGAGTTTGCAGGTGGTTTTGTTGATAAACATAACTTAGCTCCGCAAGAATTTAGTACTGACGATGGCGTACGTATGGTGCCGGGTGGCTCTAGTGTTCGCCGTGGTGCTTATGTTGCTAAAGGCACGATTATTATGCCACCAGCGTATGTAAACATTGGTGCATACATCGACGAAGGCACAATGGTAGATAGCCACGCATTAGTTGGCTCGTGTGCACAAGTAGGTAAAAACGTACATTTAAGTGCTGCAGTGCAGCTTGGTGGTGTACTTGAGCCAATTGGTGCAAGCCCAGTAGTTGTAGAAGACGACGCCTTTATTGGCGCTGGCTGTATTATTGTTGAAGGTGTAGTCATTAAAAAAGGTGCAGTACTTGCCCCAGGCGTGCGTTTATCGGCGACTATTCCGGTATACGACTGCGTAAACGAGCGCCAACTAGATAAAGGCGAGCCAATCCCAGAATACGCGATTGTAATACCAGGCTCTCGCCCTGCGTCAAACGAGTGGGCGCGCGAGCAAGGCTTAAGCATGTCGTGTGCGTTAATTGTTAAATACCGCGACGAGAAAAGCGATGCATCGTTATTGCTTGAAGAGGTTTTACGATAATGAGCTTTTTGAGCACGCCTATCAAAACCGCTGTAAATACAATTACACAACAACTTGATACACCTTTTTTTGTTTACGACCTAGATCAACTAAACGCGCATCTTGCACGTTTAGTTGCGCAAACCGATGTAAAACTGTGGTACGCGGTAAAAGCAAATCCACTGTCTAAAATTATTCAAAGCTTAGACAACGCTGGTTTTAATTTTGACGTAGCAAGTAAAGGTGAGCTTGAGCAAGTGCTAGCACAAGGTATTAGCTCACAGCGCGTGCTCAACACAGGGCCTGCAAAAAGCCCTAAACAAATTAAACACTTTATTGAGCGCGGAGTACGTATATTCGTAGCCGAAAGCCTCAATCAAGTACGTTGGTTAAACCAACAAGCGCAACTGCAAAATACGCAGTTACAAGTATTACTCCGAGTGCAATTACGCTGGCCTGAAGGTGAAAAAAATCCACTGGGCGGCGACAGCCTTACGCCGTTTGGTTTGGGTTGTGATGAGTGGCAAGCACTCAATGTAACCGACTACCCTGCACTTAAGTTTGACGGCTTACATATTTTTCAGTGGGGCAACATGCTTAGCACGCAAAAACTAAGCGACTTGTGGTCACAAATGATTGCACCTCTTAGCCAACTTGCCAGCGATTTAAATATTAGCCTTAAAATTCTCGATTTAGGTGGCGGTTTAGGTATTCCTTATACACAAAATGAAGCAACGCTTGATTGGGATGACTTAATAGCTGCGCTCGCTAAAATTAAAAATGATGCGGGTGTAGAGGAATTATGGATGGAACTTGGTCGTTATGCCGTTGGCGAATGTGGTCATTACGCAAACCCAGTAATAGAGCGCAAACAAAACTATAATCAACAGCAAGTCATTTTAAGCGGCGGTATAAACCACTTATTACGCCCTGCTGTTACCAGCCAAGATTTTCCTGCTGCGTTACTGCGTGAATCCAGTGCTAAAACTCAAGCGGTCACTTTATACGGCCCACTTTGTACAGCGCTTGATTGCTTGGGTGAACATAACTTACCAAGCGATTTAAATGAGCACGACTGGCTAGTGTTTAGCCAGTGCGGTGCTTACGGCTTTACCGAAAGTATGCCGTATTTTTTATGCCACGAGCTCGCCGGCGAGTACACATTGCAAAACGGTGAACTTACCTGTGTTCGCCAAGCCGAAAATGCCAGCCACTACTTAAGGTAATAAGCATGAGTAATACAACACACATCGGCCAAGAGAACATTGTAGTAGGGGAAGTTGCAAACGGCTTACCGCTTACAATTCCGGTGTATCGCTTAAAAGGCGATGGCACAGGGCCTAGTGTTTATGTTCAGGCCAATATGCATGGCGCTGAAGTGCAAGGTAACGCAGTTATTTTTCAGCTACTTGAGCAATTAAAACACCTAAACCTTAATGGCGATATTACATTAGTACCTTATGCTAACCCAATTGGTTGTAATCAAAAATCTGGCGAGTTTACCCTTGGCAGGTTCGATCCGATTACGGGCACTAATTGGAATCGCATGTATCACTACAATAAAAATTTAGTGGCACAGTTTGCACAAAATCATACCCAGTATGACGACGCTACATTAAAAAGTAACTTCAAACAGGCGCTTATTGACGAAGTAGACAGCAAACTTAACGGCCCTGCTTATTTACTTAATACGGGTAAACGCATTGCACTTAACCTACAAAAGCTCGCTCATCAGGCTGATATAGTACTCGATTTACACACAGGTCCTATTTCAAGCAAGCATTTGTACTGCCCAACCTATGCAACCGACAGCGCACGTTACTTTAATATTGAACATGTACTGCTTATTCCTAGTGATTTTGACGGCGCTATGGATGAAGCTAACTTTTGCCCATGGTGGCATTTGAGTGATGCACTTAGCGAGCAAGGTCGTGAATTATCAATACCTGTAGAAGCATTTACTGTAGAGCTAGGCAGCCAAGAAAAAATAGACTTAAAAGAAGCACTAAACGATGCTAACAGCATTTTAAGTTACTTAAATCACAAAGGCGTATTACAAAACGCACCGCATACGCCAGCCAATATGACTCGCTATGCATGTAATTTAGATGACTACTTTGCTTATTACGCCCCTATTGGCGGCATGGTTGAATACTTAGCCCCACTTGGTGGGCACATTAAAGCCGGTGAACCTATTGCTAATATTTTGCGCATGGAGCGCTACTTAAGCGAGCAACCACTGCAAACACTTACTCTCGATTGCGATGCAATTGCCATTTTGCACTTTGCCTCGGCGAGTGTTAACCAAGGCACCGAACTTTATAAGTTTTTTACTAACATATTTGAGCTTTAGCTCACCCTTCTCATTGCGTGAGAGCACATAGTTAATGTGCATTAAAAAAGCGGCCTAGGCCGCTTTTTTTCTGATCTATATTTACTTTGTATACGTACAGAGCTTGTTATAAATACAAATTCAGTAAAAGTTCACCGTTACATATGTAAAAAGACGTTATAATTAAATTAACGCATACAACACAACCCGAACCCACAAGGAATTACAATGAGCTGGCGCCACTGGATCACACTTTCTGCCTTAATAAGTACAGCTACCTTCGCACAAGAAGAAGTTGCTACAAATGAGCAAGACAACGACATCGAACTTGTAAAGCAGTGTATTTTAAATGAGGTAATTGGCGGAGATGGTAAACAAACATTAGACGATCTTCGTAAAAAGTGTTCAGCTCTTGAAGAAGACAAACAACTTACCGCGCTTGATAAACGCCAAGCTCGTGAAGAAGTAGGTAAAAAAAATAGAAATGTAATTACGCCACATAAGCGTAACTATATTTTACCGCTTTCGTACGTATCACACCCAAACGATCGCCCATTTGATGGCTTTGACGCACTAACCGACGACAACGACGGTGAACCGCTCGACAACTTAGAAGCAAAATACCAGCTATCGATAAAAGTACCTCTTTACGATGATTTTTCGGATAAAGACCAAGCCATATTTTTTGGCTTTACACTGCAATCATATTGGCAGCTTTATAACTCAGAAATTTCTTCTCCATTTCGTGAGACTAACTACGAACCAGAGATATTTTGGATAAATTACCTCGACCCAGAAAACGTATTATGGGGCGACGAAATGGCAATTGCTTTAGGTATTTCGCATCAGTCAAATGGTCGAAGCCAACCAAACTCACGTTCGTGGAACCGTATTTATGCAGACTTTATCTGGGAAAACAGAGGCTTTGTTTTTAGCTTTAAACCTTGGTACCGAATAGCTGAGGACGAAAAAGAAGATATTTTAGAAGCCAATGGCGACGACAACCCAGACATATATAAATACATGGGTTACTTTGAGTTTAGCGGCGCGTATCGTTTTCATGACCATGAATTTAGCTTTATGACACGTAACAACTTAAATTCAGATAATCGTGGTGCAATTCAACTCGACTGGTCGTTTCCTTTATGGGGCCGCGTTCGTGGTTATGCACAATACTTTAACGGTTATGGCGAAAGCTTAATTGATTACAATGCGGATGTAGAACGTATTGGTGTTGGTATATTATTAACCGATCTGCTGTGATACTTCTCTAAGTTTTACACACAAAAAAGCCAAGCATCGCTTGGCTTTTTTGTGTTTTGAACAGCTAAACAGTTATTTTTTTACTACAAACTGCCCTTCAAATTCTGCAACCACGTTATCACCATCGTAAATAGTTACAGGCACTACGTAACTTGCTTTACCGTCGGTTTCTAAATCGCTTAACTTGCCCTTACAGGTTTGTATATCAACACAACCACGTGGGTCGGTAGTAAGCGGCTTTAAGTACTTAATGTTAGCATCGGCTAATACAATATTACCTTCAAGCCCAGCTTCTTTAAGCGCTAAGTACGTAGCGCCCCAACCTGTTAGCGTGGCCAAGCTATAAATAGAGCCTGCAAACATGGTGTTATGTAGGTTTAAGTTAGCGTCTAGGTCGGCGCTGGTTGTAAATTGCCAATCGGTATAGCTTTCTACCTTAATACCCATCGCGTCACTAATTGGAATAGACTCACGCCACGTATTTTGTAGTACTTGCGTCCAATTTGGATGACGAAACCAGCCTGGCTCACACGGTTTTTGCTTTACCATTTTAAAGTGTTGTACATCGCCATACGCTAAGTGCGCTTTTTCTTTTAATTCGTAACCGTGGCGTTTATAAAACTCAAGCGCTCGTTCGCGTGCAAACAAAACCAGTTCATCGGCATTTTGTGTCCATGCTATTTTTTCAAGCTCATGAAGCAAACGACTACCAATATGCTGATTACGGTTCCCCTCTGCAACTGCCATGTAGCGCACTTGTGCTTGCTCATGACTGTTAAAGTGCAAACGTGCTACACCTAGCACTTCGCCTTCTTTATTTTTTATAAAGCGGTGCTCAGAGTCTTGTTCCATATCGTCTTGTTCAGAGCCACGAGGCTCGCCCCAAGGCGCGCGTAATACCTGCCAACGCAATTGGTAATACGCTTGCCAATCTTCGCTACTTTGTGGGGTGCTTACCTGAAACATACATACTCCTGTTGTTATATAAGCCGTAAATAAAAGTCAAAAAAAGGCTACGGCGCTATACTAATAGTATTGGTTATCTACCAAGCTAAAAAAATAAAATAATTAAATTGATTGGCATTATTATGGCAAATACCATACTCCATCTTAAAAAAACTGCAAATACGACTTTGGTGATGGCTGTAAAATAACGTAAAAAAATAATGACAAAGGCCATTGCGCTTTAACGTTGCTAGTTTATGCTGAGAATATGACTGAAAAAATCAATTATATAAATTCACTAACTGGTTTGCTGAGCGATCAATTTATTGAAAATAGCCACAGCATTGGTCAGTTAATCTATTGGCATAAATGCAGTGGCGATCACATTCAAGTACGTGAGCACGAGCAGTTACGCTGGTTACTTATTAACGACACTCTTCAATCTGTTATTGATTTAAATAACCCGGATTTATTACTTTTTCCACATTTATTGTACCTAGATAAGCACTGGCAAGCTCTTAGCGCGCCACAAAAAGTGTTAGAACTTGGCCTTGGCGGCGGTGCAATTCGTAACTATTTACAACACAAATACCCTAAAGCACAAATAACATCGGTTGAAAAAAACGCCGATATTATTGATTGCTATACCCAGTTTTTTTCGTCAAATAAGAATGAGCAACTGCTGTGCGCCGATGCGCAACAGATTTTAGAAAGTGTGCAAAATATTGATTGGATTATTCTAGATTTATTTAGCCAAATAGACGCGCCTCGATTTTTATTTGAAGAGGCATTTTATAAAAAAATCTACTCGGCTTTAAATAACAACGGCGTGCTATTTATTAACTTTTTATCGCAGCATGAGTCGCAATTAAAGCAACTTCAGCAGCTATTACTCGATGTATTTGGTTGTAATGTTAGCCCGCAAAAAATTACGGGCTATGTAAATCATATTGTCGTGGTAACCAAAAACTTAAACAGATAAGTTAAACGTAACGGGCCCATCGTTACACAAGCTTACTTGCATATCGGCACCAAACTCACCTGTGGCTATTGTAAGCCCCAACTCTTTAGCTTGAGCTACAAAGTATTCGTAAAGCTCGTTAGCTTGGCTTGGCGTTGCCGCAGATGAAAAACTAGGGCGCATACCCTTTTTAGTATCAGCCGCTAGCGTAAATTGCGAAACAACAAGTAACTCACCTTTAATATCTTTAAGGCTTAAGTTCATTTTGTCGTTTTCGTCAGTAAAAATACGATAATTACTTACCTTGTGTAAAAGCTTATCGGCCGTTTGTTTGTCGTCGTGTTTTTCAACGCCCAGCAACAACAATATACCTTGGCTAATTTCGCCTACCACGTGGTTGTTAATTTCTACTTTGGCATGCTTTACACGTTGTATTAAACCTTGCATTTAAACTGTGTCCTTTACTGCTGGTTCATCATCTTCTAGTTCAAGCTCTGGTGTTTCTGGAATATCATTTGGGCTAATGCACGCAGTAAATTCAGCGCCAAGCAAAACAACGACCCACGACAAATACACCCATACAAATAAAATAGGAATGGTTGCTACTGCGCCATAAATAACTTCGTACGACGGAAAATGACTAATATAAAGTGCAAACCCTTTTTTGGTCAGCTCAAATAAAAGCGCCGCAAAAAAAGCGCCAGGTATTGCCGCTCTAAACGACACCCGTGTATTAGGCACTAAAGTGTAGAGCATAATAAAGCCCACCATTGAAATTCCATACGGCAATAGCTTTAACAAAAACCCGCTAAACCCCGGAATCCCCTGATCAGCAAACGACACCAAAGATACAATATAAGAGGTAACACCAATACTGGCACCGAGCAACATAGGCCCTAAGCTCAAAACCATCCAGTACACAGCAAATGAGATCATCATTGGGCGCTTTTTCTTAATTCGCCAAATTCGGTTTAATGTGGCATCTACATTACGTATTAACAGCAAGGCTATTGCAGCTAAAAAGCCAATACCTACTGCCGTCATTTGGTTGGCATTGCCCGCAAAGGAGCTAATATGCTCTCTAATAACATCGGTAGAGGTGGGTACAAAATTAGTGAACAAAAAGCTCTCAATTTCCATGCGAGTAGATTCAAAGCCCGGAAAGGCTGAAAATATAGCAACACCCACCGCAATTAATGGCACTAAAGAAAGAAGTGTCACGTAAGCAAGGTAACCTGCATTAACCGTTATTTGATCGTCTATACAACGATTAAAATACTGCATCCACCAACCAGGTTGCTGGCGTATAAAGGACTTAACTTGCTGTTTGTAATGTGAGAGCTTATCATTCATACAATTGACTTGTGCTTATATAGTTTTGATTATAATAACAATCAGCGCCATAATTTACAGCACTAACGCTCGCAAACAGGAATTCAAATGAAAAAACAAACATTACTCAGTGTTTCAATGCTTGTAGTAACACTTACTTTAACTGGCTGCCAATCAGCTTATTATTCTGCAATGGAAAAAGTCGGTGTTCACAAACGCGATATTCTTATTGACCGCGTAGAAGAAACCAAAGACTCGCAACAAGAGTCACAAGAAGAATTTAAATCGGCACTAGAGCGCTTAACTACTCTAATCGATTTTAATGGTGGCGAACTACAAGACACTTACAATCAATTAAACGACGATTACGAGTCGAGCTTAAATGCCGCTAACGAAGTATCAACTAACATCAATAAAGTAGAAGACGTGGCAGAAGCGCTATTTGATGAGTGGGCCGATGAGTTAGAGCAATACAAAAGCGCATCACTTAAGCGTGAAAGCAGCAAAAAGCTAGCCGCGACTAAGCGTCAATTTGATCAGCTATTACGCTCAATGCGCAGCGCAGAGAGTAAAATGGAGCCAGTATTAACCTCGCTTCATGATAACGTTTTATACCTAAAGCATAACTTAAATGCACAAGCGGTATCGGCTATTAAAGGTGAATTCACTAACCTTAAGCGCGATATTCAATTGTTGATGAACGACATGAACAAATCGATTGCCGATTCAAACAAATTTATTGAACAAATGAATAGCGCTGGCTAATTATTTGTTACTTTAACAAGCCTGCTTAATTGCAGGCTTTTTTATGTTAAAGGGAATGCTAAAAGGGATTTACAATGAAACGCTTTTTAATCGCAACAACGCTCTTATGTATATTAACGGCCTGCGGTGCCCCTAATAATATTAATCGTATTACCAGCCCTGACTCAGTTGTTGTTATTAATGATAAGAACGGTCGTTATAAAAATTTATACACAGGTGAAAAAACATATCCCACTACCTGTACTGAAAACTGCTACCCAGCCGACCCAGACTTACTATGCAAAACCGGCAGCGAAAACTGCCAGTACCAAGGCCAGCAAACTAAACCACAACTTAGCACCGGTTATACCGTACGCTGGCTTGGCCACGCTAGTTTTGTAATTAACACTCCAAATGGGCAAAGTGTGCTGTTTGATCCGGTAAAAAATCAGTTTGATTCTCCAGTCGCACTTGGCTTTAAACTCGGCGGTGGTATTTATCGTAAAGCAGGGGCTTGGCCTAGTGAGCAAGAACTCAAAAATATTGATGCGGTAATGTATTCGCATATTCATTACGATCATTTTAATAAAGCCGACATACAAAGCATTGGCAATAAACCTCGCTATTTAACACCACTCGGTATGGCCGACAACTTCCCCACCGGCGGTTTTAATATTAGCGAAATGCCATGGTACTCAACAACCAGCATTGACGACTTAGTTATTAATGCCGTGCCAGCTCATCATTTTAGCGCTCGCGTATTAGTGCCCTTTATTTACGAAGATAATAATAAAGACGCATGGAATGGCTGGCTGCTCGAACAAAACGGTAGCACCTTATTTTTTGCAGGCGATACAGGCTACTCAAACCACTTTAAAGATATACAGCAAAAATATGGCGATATTGATGTGTGCTTAATGCCTATCGCATCTTACTACAGTAAAGAAAGTGGTAAATTTTATCGTTACGTCCACACCACACCAGAGGATGCGCTAAACGCAGCACAAGAGCTTAACTGCAAAGTAATGATACCGTGGGGATACGGTAACTCAAGTTGGAAAATGGGCGACCACAGCAGCCATTCAGCCTTACTGCGCTTATTGCATATGTACAATAAAATGGATTCAAAAGTACCGCTGTACATTTTAAACGAAGGCGAAAGTATTTCACTGTAACTATTTACTTAGCTGTTTTAAGATTGTTATTACATTAAGACAAGCACACAATAAAATTGAGAAATTAATGAAAAAATTAGCACTCGCCTTAAGCTTTTTATTAAGCACGCCAGCAATGGCTATTGATGTTGAACATACATCAACTCCAATTACTATTGATGGCGTATCAGAAAGTGCGTGGGATAAAGCCGCTTGGCACGATATGCCTTATTTAATGGATGGCACACTGCCAGCAAACGATGCCGACTTTAAAGGGCGTTATCGCTTACTGTGGGATCAAAACTATTTATACCTACAAGCCGATATTGTGGATGACGTTTTAATAGATACACACGCCGATCCAACCTATAAATATTGGGATGACGACGCGCTTGAAGTATTTATTGATAGCGATGCATCAGGCGGTAATCACCAATTTAATCACACCGCTTTGGCGTACCACATTGGCCTTGATAACCAAGCCGCCGATTACGGACCTGATAAAAAAGCCCATTTGTATACCGACCACCTAGTCAGTAACTGGAAGCGCAACACCACCGCACCTTTTAACATTACCTGGGAAGTAGCAATAAAGCTCTACCCTAATGATTATAAAGAAGGTGCTAAAAACACCCCAATTACACTTAGCGAAAAGCAAGTAATCGGATTTATGTTAGCGTATTGCGATAACGATGGCAGTGACGTGCGCGAGCACTTTATGGGCTCACACGAAGTACAGCCAGTAAACGGCGACAGAAACCGTGGGTTTATAGATGCTGACGTATTTGGCAAAATTACCCTACTCCCTAAAAAGTAAGTAACTACCAATAAAATAATTGAACACGTATGTTGGGTTGAGCGAAGCGAAACCCAACGAAAAAACACCCCACCAACAAACACAGGGGCTTTGCATTATCGGGGATTTTAAAACGCATTAAATATGACATCAAATTAAATGCGTTTGGATAGAGATTAGTCTAACTTTAAATTTTTAACACCAAAAGGTATATGAACTGAAGGGGCAACTGTACTTGTAGAGTTTAAATGCCCTGATTGGTCATCGAAGAAGATATGAGGCTTAAGTACTCCTAATACTAAACCTTTATCTACACCACCGAGGAAAAATGCATCGTTAGCCATTACACCCCATTTCTTTAGAGTATTTAGAGCTCTCTCATGTGATGGAGCATTACGGGCAGTTACAATTGAAACTCTCAGACGATTTTTATAGTCAGGATCAGATTTCTTCTTTTTTTCTTCTAATTTTTGAATATCAGATATTTTTACAAGAAATTCTTTCAAAGGTCCTGGATTATGAGGCTGCAACACATTCTTAGTTTCATGTTCATGAAACTGGTTAACATCATTTGTATTATGCATTACCGTTTCAGATTCATCGTCAGCTAGAACACCATCAAAATCGAAAGCTATTCTTAAATCATCATCGTCTTCATCTACAATTGCTGATTCGAGAACATGACCCGCAGGGTATCCCATATCTATTGCTTCTTTGATATCAGAAGAATTACCGGATAAAAATAAAGATATACTTAATGCTGGAATATATTCGTAAGGAGATTTTCCTTGCATAAAAATAGCACGTGATATTGGTAAGCCATGGTGCTTAATCGATTTCATGACACGTAATCCGGTATCTGGATCATTACGTGATAGTAATACTACTTCCACTAAAGGATCAGTTTTAGGATTCTCGCTTAAGTTATTTAAAGAAAGTAACCGTTTAATAAATGAAAATGACACTCCTTTATCAAGCGGGTTATCAAGATTTTCTAATTGGTACTTCCTATACTCTTCCTCACCCTGCTTTCTGAAAACAGTATCCGATTCTAACAAATCAAACATAGCACTTGAAGCTACACCAATTACTAGGGCGTGTTGATCTTTGCGGTATAAAAAACAAACAGCATGAGGATAAGGTATAATTGAATTCGCTAAAAAACGTT